>NZ_JBJZOU010000007.1:0-53616 GCF_057808395.1 Serratia sp. TSO36
GCCTGGCGGCAATAGCGCGGTGGTCCCACCTGACCCCATGCCGAACTCAGAAGTGAAACGCCGTAGCGCCGATGGTAGTGTGGGGTCTCCCCATGCGAGAGTAGGACACTGCCAGGCATCAAATAAACGTTATCAGCGTGACGGCTGGTAATGCGCAAATCGCAGAGCGCGATATTGCCGGCATCGAGAGATGCAACGTAAAAGAATCGGTGGAGCGGTAGTTCAGTTGGTTAGAATACCTGCCTGTCACGCAGGGGGTCGCGGGTTCGAGCCCCGTCCGTTCCGCCACTTAATTGATAAGCCCTGAGTCTCTGACTCAGGGCTTTTTCATATGCAAAATTCATAAAGCCTCGTCTAATTTGTCGCCCTTCCCGCCGCTTTCCTCAATATTGTTGCCTGTTGATCAAAAGTCTTATGCCGAACCTGGCGTTTTTGCTCACTAAAAATATTGCCATACTCTCTCGCATCGTTATTTATCCACTAATGAGAGAGTAAATATTGTGAGCATCCCTGCATTTGGTTTAGGTACTTTCCGCCTTCAGGATCAGGTAGTTATCGACTCAGTGAGCACAGCTCTGGAATTGGGCTATCGGGCTATCGATACCGCACAGATCTATGAAAACGAAGCGGCCGTCGGCCAGGCTATCGCCGCTAGCGGTGTGCCGCGTGACGAGTTGTTCATCACGACCAAGATCTGGATCGCGAATCTGGCTAAGGGCGCCTTAATTCCCAGTCTGCGAGACAGCTTGGCCAAGCTGCAGACCCCGTATGTCGATCTGACGCTGATTCACTGGCCATCGCCAAATGATGAGGTGCCTGTCGCAGAGTTTATGGCTGAACTGCTGGAAGCCAAGCGATTGGGGCTGACCCGTCAGATTGGTGTATCTAACTTCACCATCGATCTGATGCAGCAGGCGATTGATGCGGTTGGCGCCGATCAGATTGCGACTAATCAGATCGAACTGTCACCGTTCTTGCAGAATGAAAAAGTGGTGGCGTTCGCACGGCAACATGGTATCGCCATCACCTCTTATATGACGCTGGCGTATGGCAAAGCGTTGCAGGATGAGACGATCAAAAGCATTGCCGCCCGTCACAATGCGACGCCGGCACAGGTGGTTCTGGCTTGGGCGTTGAAACTGGGCTACGCGGTGATCCCTTCTTCGACCAAGCGCGAAAACCTGGAAAGCAACCTGTTAGCGCAGCAACTGACGCTGAGTGACGAAGATATGGCGCAGATTGCGGCGCTTGAAAGCAACGGCCGATTGGTCAGCCCGGAAGGCCTGGCACCCAACTGGGACTAATCTTCAGATATGAAGACCTCAGGCGCCCCAAGAGGGCGCCTTTTTATTGCTTTAGCCGCTCGCTGATAAAATCGATAAAGCTGCGCAGGCGGTTACTGACAGCGCTATCGCTGTAGTACACCGCGTTGATCGGCATTTCGAGTGGCAGCGTGTCTCCTACCAGAAGGGGAACCAGGTTCCCGCGTTTGACGTCTTCATCACTCATAAAGTCCGACAGGCAGGCGATGCCGTTGCCGTGCAGGCACAGGTGGCGCTGGGTTTCACCGCTGTTGGTGGTCAGCCCCGGAACGATCTCCAGTTGTCGACCATCGGCACAGGTCAGCGGCCAGCGGTTCAGATTGGGCAGATCGTTAAAGCCGATGCAGCAATGGTGCTCCAGGTCGGCTACCGTCTTTGGCGCGCCATATTGCGCCAGGTAGGCGGGGGAGGCCAGGATGCGTCGATAGCTGGCCATCAGCTTGCGCGCTTTCAGCGTAGAGTCCGTCAGCTCGCCGACGCGGATTGCGATATCCACTTTTCGTTCGATCAAATTGATGAAGTTTTCCGAAGAGACCAGCGATAGCGACATTTCCGGATAGCGTTCACGAAACTCGGCGACCAGCGGCGTCAACAGATGCAAGACGACCGGCGTTGCGGCATCGACGCGCAGCAGCCCCTGCGGGCGTTGACGGCTTTCCATCAACGCATTTTCCGCTGCGGCCATATCGCTCAACACTTTCTGCACCTGCCGAAAGTAGTTTTCGCCTTCCTGGGTCAGACTGATTTGGCGTGTCGTGCGGTTGAGCAGGGTTACCCCCAGCTTGCTCTCCAGCTTTTTTACCGTCCGACTGACCACGGAGTTGGCCTGCTGCAGGCGCTCGGCCGCTCGGCTGAAGCTGCCGCTTTCCACTACGGTGACGAAGGTGATGAGCTCGTCCGAATTCGCTTTCATTTTTGCTCCAAAGGCAAACTCTGTTCTAAATTTTTAGCGATTTCGTCATTTAAACACGTCGGAGCAACGTCGTCACCCACAGGAATCTGATTGCGCATATTCCTGTTTCTCCGTCTGCATTTTGCTGGCCCTTTCGCATTTTTCACCTCTGCTGCATCACCTTTACACTGCTATACCCTCAGAAGATTGAAATCGCCGCAGGCGGCCCCTATAACTGAAAAGGTTATGCCTGTAAAAGCCATGCCGTCTGTGCGGGGCAGGCGTATAATCAATTCACCGTTGGCGAAGTCTTCATCGCCAGTTTCATGCTAATGGGTTATAGGCGAATCGCGTGCCGAAACGAACTTATGCAATGAGGTATGTTGCAGGCCAGCCAGTTGAGCGAATCTTTCCTGGCGCCGTTAACCAGCCGTTGCCGCCAGGGGCGGCGCTGCCGACGACCGGCGCCTTGCGCGTTATGGTGTGGAATATTTTCAAACAGCAGCGAGCCGACTGGCTTTCGGTGCTGAAAAACCATGGCAAAGATGCGCAGCTGGTGCTGTTGCAAGAAGCGCAAACCACGCCGGAGCTGGTGAGCTACGCGACCGCCAACTATCTGGCGGCCGATCAGGTGCCGGCCTTTGTGTTGCCGCAGCACCCTTCCGGCGTGATGACGCTGGCGGCCGCTCATCCGGTTTACTGCTGCCCGCTGCGCGAGCGAGAGCCGCTGCTGCGGCTGTCCAAGTCGGCCCTGATCACCGTTTATCCGCTGTACAACGGTGAGCTGTTGATGGTGGTGAACATCCATGCGGTGAACTTTAGTCTGGGAGTCGACGTCTACAGCAAGCAGCTGGGGCCGATCGGCGAGCAGATCGCCAGCCACCGGGGGCCGGTGATCATGGCCGGGGACTTCAACGCCTGGAGCCGCAAACGTATCAATGCCTTGTATGACTTTGCCGGTGAGATGGCGCTGCGCGAAGTGAGCTTCGCCGACGATCACCGCCGTAAGGCTTTTGGCCGCCCGCTGGACTTTGTGTTTTATCGCAATCTTGGGGTCGTAGAGGCGTCGGTACTGGTGACCAGCGCGTCGGATCACAATCCGCTGTTGGTGGAGTTCCACCCGGAAAAAGATTCTCCCGTCTGGTGAATCGCAGGCAATAAAAAAGCACCCCGAAGGGTGCTTTTTTTGTGCCGGAAACTTAGGTGTCCGGCGTCAGCTTGTTGCCGACAAACAGGGTCAACTTAAGACCGGGTTGAAGGCTGTTGCCTTTACCGAGCGTTGAATTCCAACGCATCACGTCGTTAATATCGACGCCGTGACGACGTGCGATACTGGCAAGCGAATCACCTTTACGAACCTGATAGGTAATACTGCTGTTACCGCCAGTATTGCTGGCCACTTGCAGGGTTTGCCCAACTTTTATGGCGCTCTTGGCGCGTAAGTTGTTCCAACTCTGCAAATCGCTGGTCTTAACGTTCAGCCGCTTGGCAATGCCCGATAAGGTGTCGCCGGAGCGCACTTTATACGAACTGCCACTGGTCAAACCGCTGTTCTTCGCCAACTGCGTCGTTGGCTGAGTCACGGCGATCTGGCCATCGGCCAGCGAGTCTTTCAGTTGCTCGGCATGTCCTTTGGGAACCATGATGTAATGGGGCCCGTTGGGTGCCGTAACGCCTTTTTTGTAGCCTGGGTTATACGCTTTCATCTTGGTGACTGAAAGCCCCGCCATCTCAGCCGCCTGAGTCAGCTGGATCTGCTGCCCGACATCAATACGCGCCAGCGCACGGGTTTCATCCGTTTTCGGGAGTTTCACGCCGTACTTCTTGCTGTTCTTGATGATGTCGCTCAGCGCCAGCATTTTCGGGACATAGATTGACGTTTCACGCGGAAGCGACAATGCCCAGAAATTGGTTGGCTTACCCTGGCGTTTGTTTGCCTTCACCGCTTGCATCACGCGGCCTTCACCACTGTTATAGGCGGCTACGGTCAGTAACCAGTCGCCGTTAAACATGCGGTTCAAGCGCTGCATCATGTTAAGCGCAGCGGTTGTCGAGGCGACGACATCGCGTCGACCGTCATACCACTGATTGTTTTTCAAACCATAATTGCGACCCGTTTGCGGCACGATTTGCCATAGCCCTGCGGCGTTGGCACTTGACGTGGCGTGGGGGTCAAAAGCGCTCTCCACTATGGGTAGCAGTACCAGTTCCATCGGCATATTACGTTTCTTAATCTGCCCGACTATCCAGTACATGTACGGCTCTGCCCGTAATGTTACATCGTGGAGATAGCTCTTACTTTTTAAGTACTTTCTTTTCTGATCACGGATCCGGGAATTTTCCGGAACCTCCATCTTCAGCTCGTCGCTAATGAAGTTCCACAGGTCCTGTTGCGCGGCGGGACTGTTGTTATCCAACCACCGCGCCGAGCTCGCTCGGCCATTTGCTGTGTACTCTCCTGCTTCACCATCTTGACCAGCTGAAGACAAACTCTGTGCATGCTGTTCTGGCGCCGGTGCGTCCTGCCTGGACGACTGGCAACCCACTAGCAAGACTGAGGCGAGAAATATCGCTTTAGCCTTCATGTGTGTGTCAATGTAGTTGCTTAAAAGACGAGCAATAATACTTTGCTTCGCCAAATAACACAACTAAAAGCTTAGAAGTTATCTTTCCGCAGGCGTAATTCGGAAAAAACTGAATGAAGGCTTTCTGGTGGTGAATTAAAGCCTAATTTCTTTTGTAAATCAGCGTCATGGCAACGTAAAAACAGGTTAATTTTGCGCTCTAATTGCAATGTGGTTGGCACGCTGGCTTGGCCTTTTGCCCTTAACGCTTCGACATGTTGTTGATATGTTTCAATCTCTCGATCTTCCGGCAAAATAGCCCGCGCAAACTTAAGATTTGAAAGAGTATATTCATGCGCGCAGCAAATTAAGGTGTTATCGGGAAGTTGCGCGAGTTGTTGAAATGAGTCGTACATTTGTTTGGCGCTGCCTTCAAACAGCCTGCCGCAGCCGGCGGAGAAAATTGTGTCGCCGCAGAACAGATAAGGGGCACTATAGAATGCCACATGGCCCAACGTATGGCCGGGGACGGCGATAGTCTTGTATTGGCGGCCATCGATGGCAAAGGTGTCGCCGTCGCGGACGATGTGGTTGGCGCCTTTGTCCGCGGTTTCTTGCGGCCCATAGACAGCCAGGCCGGGATATTGCGCCACGATCTGCGCCACGCCGCCGACGTGATCGTGATGATGGTGGGTCAGCAGGATCGCCGCCGGCGTCAGCTGCAGGCGCTGCAGCGCTTCGAGCACCGGCTGCGCCTCACCCGGATCGACGATAATGCAGCGCCCCTGCCGGTCATCCAATAACCAAATGTAATTGTCCTGGAAGGCGGGAATGCTGATAAGATTCATGGTGTACCTCTCGTTGGCAACGGCTTGAAAGAAGATAATAAATCATGAAACCAGCCCATACTCTACAAAAGCTCACCGGCCCGCAGTCCTGGGCGGAGCTGCCGTGGGGGGAATACTATCGTGAAGCCCTCGAGCGGCAGTTGCAACCCTGGTGGCCAAAGCTGTTCGGTTTCCATCTGCTGAAGATGGGCATGCTCAGCGCCGAGCTGGCCACGGACAAATGCGCAATTTCCCATCAGGTCAACGTAGGGTTGGAGGGGGAAAGGCTGCAGGTGATCGCCGATGCTTATCAACTGCCGTTTGCCGCCAAGTCGGTGGATGCCTGCCTGTTGGCGCATACGTTGTCCTACGCGGACGATCCGCACCGCATGCTGCGTGAAGTAGACAGGGTGTTGATCGACGATGGCTGGTTGGTTATCAGCAGCTTCAATCCGTTCAGCCTGCTGGGATTGGGCAAACTGGTGCCCGGATTGCGTCGCCGCCAGCCCTATGTCAGCCGCATGTTTACCCAGATGCGGCTGCTGGATTGGCTCAGCCTGCTGAATTATGAGGTGTTGTACCAGGCGCGTTTTCACGTGCTGCCATGGCACCGCAAGGGCGGCAAGTTTTTATGCACTCATTTGCCGGCGCTGGGCTGCATGAGCGTGATTGTGGCGCGCAAACGCACCTTGCCGCTGACGCCCACGCCGATGAAACTGGGGGCGAGAAAACCTTCTCTCAGCCGCGCGGTGGGCGCGACCAAGAGCTATCGCAAACTGCCTTAGGCTTCCGGTTGGTAACCGACGTCCTCCTGCGTCGGCTTACCGGCCGCTTCGCGCGCCAGCACATCACAACGTTCGTTCTCCGGGTGGCCGGCGTGGCCCTTGACCCATTCCCATTTCACCTCGTGGCGCTGAATGGCCTGATCCAACCGCTGCCACAGATCGACATTTTTGACCGGCTTCTTGTCGGCGGTTTTCCAGCCGCGCTTCTTCCAGTTATGGATCCAACTGGTGATGCCCTGGCGCACATACTGGCTGTCGGTGCTGAGCGTCACGGCGCAGGGCACGGTCAGCGCTTCCAGCGCCACGATCGCCGCCATCATTTCCATGCGGTTATTGGTGGTCAGACGAAAACCCTCGCTGAAGGTTTTTTCCGTCTGCTTATAGCGTAATATCGCGCCGTAGCCACCGGGGCCGGGGTTGCCAAGGCAGGAGCCGTCGGTGAAAATTTCTACCTGTTTGAGCATCTCTGGTAGACTCTTCCTATCAGTTTTATAAAAGCCAAGTCTGACATAAACGAGCGCTGTGAGCACTGCAATATGATCTCTACAACCACCAGACAAATTGTCCTCGATACCGAAACCACCGGTATGAACAAGCTTGGGGTGCACTACGAAGGGCACCGCATCATCGAAATCGGTGCGGTGGAGGTGATTAACCGCCGCCTGACCGGGCGCAATTTCCACGTTTACATCAAGCCGGACAGGCTGGTGGATCCGGAAGCCTACGGCGTACACGGCATCAGCGACGACTTCCTGGCCGACAAGCCGACCTTCGATCAGGTTGCCGAGGAATTCCTCGACTTTATCCGCGGCGGCGAACTGGTGATCCATAACGCGGCGTTCGATATCGGCTTTATGGATCACGAATTCCGCATGCTGCAGCAGGGCATCCCGAAGACAGAGACCTTCTGCACCATCACCGACAGCCTGATGATGGCGCGCCGCCTGTTCCCGGGCAAGCGCAACAACCTCGATGCCTTGTGCAGCCGTTATGAGATAGACAACAGCAAGCGTACGCTGCACGGCGCATTGCTCGATGCCGAGATCCTGGCGGAAGTCTATCTGGCGATGACCGGCGGTCAGACCTCGATAGCCTTCCAGATGGAAGGGGATACCCAGCAAAACGACGCCGCGCAAGAGATTCAGCGCATCGTCCGTCCGGCGACGGCGATGAAAGTGGTCTACGCCAGCGACGAAGAAGTGAAGGCGCACGAGGCGCGTCTGGATCTGGTGGCGAAGAAGGGCGGCAGCTGCCTGTGGCGCGGAGCGCCGGCCGAATAACGGCGTTTTTGCGTGAAAAAACCTCACCGGATGAACCTTCGTTGAAAAACTGTGCAAACGGTTCATTTGGTGAGAAAAAGGCGTTGACGGAACCGAAAGGCGTCCGTAATATGCGCCTCGTTCCCCCGCAAGAGGGAATGGCGCGGAGCGGTAGTTCAGTTGGTTAGAATACCTGCCTGTCACGCAGGGGGTCGCGGGTTCGAGCCCCGTCCGTTCCGCCACTATTCAGAAGCCCTGAGTTAGCGATAACTCAGGGCTTCGTCGTTTCCGCTCTCGGCAAAACGGTGCGGCCCAGGGAACGGGGCCGGCAGACCGGCCCCTTATCCTCAGAACAACACCGAGTAATTCAAACCGAAGGTGCGTCCACGGCCTTTATAGCTGTACAGCTCAGGCGAACCGTAGGTTGGGCTGTACAGGATCGGCGCGCGTTGGCCCCAAACGGTGGTGTACTCCTTGTCCAGCAGGTTTTCCACGCTGAAGCTGATTTTCCCCACCGGCAGGGCATAGCTGCCGAGGAAATCGAGGGTGTTGTAGCCATCGATCTTGCGGCCCTGAGTGGAATTGGCCTTGGTGTAATCACCGTCGTCCGACACGTCGAAGGTCTGCTGCGACTGTAAGCGCAGATTCCAGTCGCCCGGCGCCCAGCCGACATAGGCGGTGACTTTCGATGGGCTGGCGGTATCCACCACCAGCTTCTTCCATTCGCCGTTGACCTTGGTTTCGGAACGGATAACGTTGAAGTTGGTGCCGGCGCTCCAGTCGCTGTCTTCAAAGAAATAATCCACCGCGCCTTCTACCCCGTAGATGCGGCGCTTATCCGCATTGACGTTGATGGTCATGTCGGTTTTGTTGATGGCGATGCTCTTGTCGGACAGCGAGTAGTAGGCGGCGATTTGCGTGCGCAGGTTATCGCCGGTATAGCGCCAGCCCAGCTCGTAAGCATTGACCTTGATGCCTTCCAGCCTGGAATCGCCGACGTTAACGCTTTTCAGCAGTTGGTAGTGGCCGCCGTTCAGCGCGTAGGTGCCGTTGCCGTAATACTTGCCCGGATCCGGGATCTCGAAGCCCTGAGAGAAGTTGAACCAGGTTTGCTGGCGCTCGGTCAGGTGAGCCAACAGGCCGGCGTTGAACAGCGCATTGTTGTAGTCGGTTTTCCCTCCCGGAATGGCGTCGGCGGAGGCGGCGGCACCGGTAGCGATCGCCTGCTGCTGGTTATAACCGACGAAGTCGTCGATTTTGTTTTCGGTGTACTGGTAACGCACGCCGCCGCTCAGGGTGAAGATCGGGTTGATGTCGTAACTGGCCTGCAGGAACGACGCCAGATTGCTGGTGGTATAGCTCGGGTAGCGGCCGGTGCTGTAGGCGTTCTCCAGCGTCATGCCGCCGGACTGTTGCGCCTTCGCCAGGTTAAAGAACTGTTGGTTAGCGTTGAAGCTCTCATGCTCGGCGTCGATGCCGTAAGTCAGCGTCAGCGCGTCGACAGGTTTGCTGTTTAACGTCAGTTTGCCGCCGTAGAAGTCGGTTTTTTGCTGCGAGGCGCCAATGCTGCTGACGTAATAGTTCGGCGCTTTGCCCGCCAGCGTTGGGAACGGGTAGAAGGTCAGGGTTTCGTCGCGGTAGTAGACCTGCGCCACCAGATCCTGGCCGAGGAAATCGGTGTTGGAATACTGCAGGTTGATCAGATGGCGTTCGGTGCCGGGGATGCGGTCGGAATCTAAGCTACCGCTGTTGTAGGCCTTGGCGTTGCCGGTCACCGCCGCGAAGTTTTCTCCCAGGAACAGGCCGTGGTCGCCGTCAGACTGGCTTTTGTAGTATTGGGTGGTCAGCTGCAACTGTTGATGATCGTCGATGTTGAGGGTGCCGGTGCCCATCACGTCGAGGCGATCGGAATACTGCAGGCCGGTTTGGGTGTTGTCGATCAGCACCTCGTTGCCTTTGCCGTCATACCAGCCGCCGTAGCGCTGGTAAGAAACGGACAGGCGCCCCGAGGCGTTGTCGTTGCCGCCGCTGACCGCCGCCGCCACATTCTCGTCGTGATCGTTATGGCCGCCAAAGCCGGTTTTACCGCCGATCTGCAACTCGACCTGCTGTTCCGGTTGCCCCTTTTTGGTGACGATGTTGATCAGGCCGCCGGTGCTGCCGCCGCCGTACAGCGAGGTCGCGCCGGAAATCACCTCAATATGATCGATATTGAATGGATCGATAGAATCCAATTGGCGGCTGTCGCTGCGCGATGAGTTCAGGCGTACGCCGTCGATCATCACCATCATCGAACGGCCGCGCATATTCATGCCATAGTTGGTGCGGCCCTGGCCGCTGACGTCCATGCCGGGGATCAGCTGTGCCAACATGTCCTTGATCTCTTTGCCGCCCTGGACCTGCTGTTCGATCTCCTGGCTTTCAATGACCCAAGTGGTCTGCGCCATTTCCGCCACGCTGCGGTGCGAACGGCTGGCGGAGACCACCAACTGCTCTTCGTTGCCGGTTTTCTGATCTTCTGCCCAAGCCGCCGGCGCAAGCATTGCCAGCAGACAAGGGTTCAATACCCAAAGGTGTTTGCGTTTCATCGTTATTTCCCAGGTGATTTTGTTATTACTCTATTTTTGAGAATGCTTCTTTTATCAATAACGTTTCTTGTTATCAATAAAATCATGATATGATTTTTTGCGATACATTAACGTAATTAATTAGTTTTATTAACATTTTACCCACTGCGCGATCGAGCACCCCACGCCGTCAACACGGCAGCCGATCGGCCATACGCGCAAGCGACAGCGTTGCCGGAGAATCGAGAACATGTCCGCCAGCTACAGAATTTTTGATATCACCCTGAAAAGCAAAACGCTGATTTCACCTTCGCTGGTGCGCTGCGTGTTTGAAGGTGCGGATATTCATCGGATGAAGCTTGAAGCGCCGGATCAGCGCATCAAACTGTTGTTCCCGGCGGCGGACGGCCAGAGCCCACAGTTGGCCAACGGTCCGGACTGGTACGGCGATTACATGGCGATCCCCAAAGAACAACGGCCGGTGATGCGCACCTATACGCTGCGTGCGCTGCGCCGTGAGCAGAATCAGATGGACGTCGAATTCGTGCTGCATGGTGTGAACGGCCCGGCTTCCGCCTGGGCGACCCACGCCGAGCCGGGTGACGCCATTCAGACGGTCGCGCCCAACGGCGAGTTCGGCGGCGACAGCGGCGGCTACGAATGGGCGCCGCCGGCGCAGTTGCAGCAGGCGCTGTTGATCGCCGATGAGACGGCGGTGCCGGCGGCGATGGGCATTCTGGAGCAGCTGGCGCAGCAGGCCAATCCGCCGCGGGTGCAGGCGTTCTTCGAAGTGCCGGTGGCGGGGGATTGCCTGGATTTGGCCCGTTTCCCGTTCGCCGAGGTTTACTGGCTGCCGCGCGACGTGGGCCGCCAGTTGGCGCACGGTACGCTGCTGGTGGAAGCGGTGCGCCAGCGGGTCGATATCCCCGCGTCGGCGTGCGCGCAGGCGCAGTCCCTGGCGGAAAGCAGCCTGAGCGATGAGGTGCTGTGGGAGCGGGCGGCAGGCGGCAACGCTTTTTATGCCTGGGTGGCGGCCGAGTCTTCCACGGTGAAAACGCTGCGGCGTTATCTGATCGGCGAACGCGATCTGGATCGCGCTACCGTCAACTTCATGGCCTATTGGTGCTGAACGCGCGGCCCTTTTCCGGCATTAACGCGGGAGCAGGGCATGCCGCTGCCATTCCCCACCAACGAATAATCGCTTGCCAGCGGGTAGTTCGACCGTGTTATGTTCCGCTGAAACGAAGGTTACAGCGAGAACGATAATGCAACGGTTCGACGAACGCCTGCGCCGCGACTACCCACAGTTGACGCCGCAGGAGCAGCGGGTGGCCGACTTCATCTTCGATCACTATGACGATTTGATCGGCTACAACAGCGCCGAGTTGGCGCGTCTGAGCGGCGTTTCCAAAGCCACGGTCAGCCGCTTGTTCAAACGGCTGGGCTACCCCAACTACCGCGCCATGCGCGATGAGCTGCGCACCCTGCGCCAAAGCGGCATGCCGCTGACCGACAGCCGCGATGCGGTGCAGGGCGATACGCTATTGGCGCGGCACTGTAAGCAGGAAATGGCCAACCTCACCCGTTGGGTAAAGCAGATCGATGCGGTACAGTTCAGCGCGGCGATCGCCGCACTGGCGCAGGCGCGAAGCGTGATGCTGCTGGGGCTGCGCAACAGCTATCCGGTGGCGATGCACCTGCGCCAGCAGCTGATGCAGGTGCGGGAGCAGGTGCTGCTGGCGCCGCAGCCGGGGCAAACGCTGGCGGAAGATCTGGCGGGGCTGACGCCGCAGGACATGGCGGTGGTGGTGGCGTTCCGTCGCCGGGCGCGCCAGATAAAGGCGCTGCTGGCGCTGTTGCAAAGCCGCGGGGTGCCGACGCTGCTGATCTGCGAACCGCAGGCGCAGGCGTTGTTCCCGCTGGCCAACTGGCACTTGACCGTGCCGCTCGACAGCGTGTCGGCGTTCGACAGCTATGCCGCCGCCATGAGCCTGGCCAGCCTGCTCAGCAATGCGTTGCTGCATGAGCAGCTGGCGCAGGGGCGGCAGCGCATTCACCACGTCGCCGAACTGTTCCAGGCGCTGGACGAACTGGAGCTGCGTTAAGCGCGGCAGGTCATTTCCCTTCCTGCACCTGCCGCCGTTTAAGGCGGATCGGTCACCTCATTTTGTTACTTTGGTTTCATTAATTGATCATAAGAATCTTTTGTTTCAAATGAATCCCTATCGGGAGTAGGCTGTTGGGCAGCAAACAAACGTCATGTCGACGCTGACGGCATAACTCAATAACTTACTAAGCTGACAGGGAATGAACATGTTGGATATCTCGCAATTCGATCAGATTAACCCGCCGGCACGCCTGCTGATGGGGCCGGGGCCGATCAACGCCGATCCGCGCGTGCTGCGTGCCATGTCGAGTCAGCTGATCGGCCAGTACGATCCGGCGATGACCGGTTACATGAATCAGGTCATGGCGCTGTATCGCGCGCTGTTCCGCACCGAAAACCGCTGGACGATGCTGGTGGACGGCACCTCGCGCGCCGGTATCGAGGCGCTGCTGGTTTCCGCCATTCGGCCGGGCGATAAGGTGCTGGTGCCGGTCTTCGGCCGCTTCGGGCATCTGCTGTGCGAGATTGCCCGCCGCTGCCGCGCCGAGGTGCACACGATCGAGGTACCGTGGGGCGAGGTGTTCAGCGCCGATCGCATCGAAGACGCGATTAAGCGAGTGCGCCCGCGCCTGCTGCTGACGGTGCAGGGCGACACCTCCACCACCATGCTGCAGCCGCTGGATGAGCTGGGCGATATCTGCCGCCGCCACGGCGTGCTGTTCTACACCGATGCGACGGCTTCCTTCGGCGGTAATCCGCTGGAGACCGATGCCTGGGGGCTGGATGCGGTCTCCGCCGGGCTGCAGAAGTGCCTGGGCGGCCCCTCCGGCAGCTCGCCGGTCACTCTCAGCCCGCAGTTTGAAGAGATTGTGCGCCGCCGTAAATGCGTGGAGGCGGGGATCCGCACCGCCGAGCATGCCGACGGCGACGACGAGATGATTTACTCCAACTATTTCGACATCGGCATGATCATGGATTATTGGGGGCCGGAGCGCCTGAATCACCATACCGAAGCCACCAGCATGCTGTTCGCAGCGCGCGAATGTGCGCGGGTGATCCTCGAAGAAGGGCTGGATCACGCCATCGCCCGCCACCGGCTGCATGGCGCGGCGATGCTGGCGGGCATCCGGGGCATGGGGCTGGCGGTGTTCGGCGATCTCGAACACCGCATGAATAACGTGCTCGGCGTGATGATCCCGCCGCAGGTGCACGGCGAACAGGTGCGGCAGATGATGCTGAACGACTTTGCCATCGAAATCGGCACCTCGTTCGGCCCGCTGCAGGGCAAGATCTGGCGCATCGGCACCATGGGCTACAACGCGCGCAAGGATTGCGTGCTGCAAACGCTGGCGGCGCTGGAGGCGGTGTTGAACCGCCTCGGTTTCGCCAGCAAGCAGGGCGAGGCGTTGCAGGCCGCCTGGAACGTTTATGACGCAGGCAAGCGTGGATGACGCCGCTGGAGGCGCAGCAGGCTGCCGCACGGGTGATGGCGCGCTGTGACGAGCTGGCGGCGATCAGCGCAGAGCCCGATCGGCTGACGCGTCTTTATCTCTCTGCCGAACATCGGCGCGCCAATCACCGGGTCGGGGAGTGGATGCGCGAGAGCGGTATGCGGGTGTGGCAAGACAGCGTCGGTAATATCTGCGGCCGTTATGAAGGGCACACGCCCGGTGCCCCCGCGCTGCTGCTCGGTTCGCATCTGGACACGGTGCGTAACGCCGGGCGCTATGACGGCATGCTCGGCGTGCTCACGGCGCTGGAAACGGTGACGCACTATCACCGCCAGGGGCGTCGATTGCTGCTGGCGCTGGAGGTGATCGGTTTTGCCGACGAAGAGGGCGCGCGCTTTGGCGTCACGCTGCTCGGCAGCTGCGGGCTGACCGGCCAATGGCCGCAGGAATGGCTGGCGCAGACGGATGCCGACGGGGTGAGCATCGCGCAGGCCATGCGCGACTTTGGGCTGGATCCGGCGGCGATCGAGCAGGCGCGTCGCGCGCCGCTGGAAATCCGTGCTTATCTGGAATTGCATATCGAACAAGGCCCGTGCCTGGAGGCGGCCGACCTTGCGCTGGGCGTGGTGACGGCGATCAATGGCGCGCGCCGGCTTACCTGCACGTTCAGCGGTGAAGCGGGCCACGCCGGCACGGTGCCGATGGGGCAGCGCAAAGACGCGCTGGCGGCCGCGGCGGAATGGATAACGGTGGTCGAAACGTTGACCCGCGCCGCCGATCCGCATCTGGTTGCCACCGTGGGGTGTATTGAATGCCTGCCGGGCGCGGCCAACGTGATCCCCGGCGAAGTGCGATTGACGCTCGACGTCCGCGGCCCGCAGGATGCACCGCTGGCGGCGCTGTTGACGGCGTTGCTGGCGCAGGCGCAGACGATCTGCGCGCGCCGCGGCGTGCGCTTCGGCAGCGAGGAGTTTTACCGCATTGACGCCACCGCCTGCGATAGCGAGCTGCAGCAATGCTGGCAGACGGCCGTCGAGCAGGTACAGGGGCGCAGCCTGGCGCTGCCGAGCGGCGCCGGGCACGACGCCATCGCCGTGGCGGCGCACTGGCCGGTCGGCATGTTGTTCGTGCGTTGCGCCGGCGGCGTCAGCCATCATCCGGCCGAAGCGGTGCGTCAGGCGGACGTGGCGCTGGCGATCCAGGCCTATTGCCTGACGATCGCCGGCTGGGAAAAGGGGGAGTCAGTCTAAACGCAGAAAGCTGTCGGCGTCGCGCCAGGCCGGGAAGGCGCTGCGGTAACTCTGCAGGGTTTCCAGCGACAGCTCGGCGTCCAGCCGCGTGGCCGCGCCTGGCTCCGCATCCGCCAGGATCTCGCCCTGAGGGCTGATGATCAGGCTGTCGCCGCTGTAGCTCAGGCCGTTGGGATCGTCGCCCACCCGGTTGCAGCCCGCCACATACACCTGGTTTTCAATCGCCCGCGCCGCCAGCAGCGTTTGCCAATGGTGACTGCGCGGCGCCGGCCAGTTGGCGACGTATAGCGCCAGATCGTAATCCTGCTGATAGCGTGCCCAAACCGGGAAACGCAGGTCGTAGCAGATCTGCGGCAGGATGCGCCAGCCGCGCCACTCGACGATTTCACGCCGGTTGCCGGCTTGGTAGTGCAGGTGTTCGCCGGCCATGCGGAACAGGTGGCGTTTGTCATAGGCGTGTACCTGGCCGCCCGGCTCCACCAGCAGGAAACGGTTGACCGCGCCCTCGTCGGTTTTCAGCGCCACGCTGCCGCCGATTAACGCGTGGCTTTTCACCGCCCAACCGTGCAGCCAGTCGATCACCTGCTGTTCGGGCAGGGCGCTCTCGCCGGCATCCATGGCGAAGCCGGTGGTGAACATCTCCGGCAAGACGATGAGATCGCGGCCGACGATCGGCGCCAGCAACGCGTCGAAGGCAGCCAGATTGGCGAGGCCGTCGCGCCAGACCAAAGGTTGCTGCAACAGGGTAATTTTTAAAGTCGACATAACCGCTCCGCAGCTGCATCCAGCGTGGCGTCCTGTTTAGCGAAGCACAGCCGGATCAATTTATGGGGGAAAGGATCGGCACAGAAGACCGACAGCGGAATGGCCGCCACGCCCGCGTGCTCGGTTAACCAATGGCAGAACGCCACATCGTCCAGATCGGAGATGGCGCCGTAGTCCGCCAGCAAGAAGTATGTACCCGCGCAGGGTAAAATTTCCAGTCGGCTGCTCGCCAGCGCCTGCACAAAGCGGTCGCGTTTGGCGCGATAGAACGCCGGCAGGTGCCGCCAGTGCTCCGGCTCGGCGCGCAGGCTATCCGCCAGCGCCAGCTGGGCCGGGGTATTGACCGAAAAGGTCAGGTATTGATGCACTTTGCGTACCTCGGCGCTCAGCGCGGCGGGTGCCACGCAATAGCCCACTTTCCAGCCGGTCATGTGGAAGGTTTTGCCGAAAGAGGACACCGCGATCGCGCGTTGGCGCAGCTGCGGGTGGGCCAGCACGCTGGCGTGGCCGCCTTTGGCGAAGCAGATGTGTTCGTAAACCTCGTCGCTGAGCACGTAGATTTCGCGTTCGGCGACAGCGTGCCACAACTGCTGCATGTCTTCCGCCTGCCAGGCGGTAGCGGACGGGTTGTGCGGCGTGTTGACGATCACCAGGCGGGTGCGCGGCGACAGCGCGGCGGCGAACCCTGGCCAATCCACGGCAAACGCGGGCGGCTGCAGGGCGATGCGTTTGAGTATGCCGCCGGCCAGCGTCACCGCCGGTGCATAGCTGTCGTAGCTGGGATCGAAACAGACCACTTCGTCGCCGGGGCGCACCAGCGCGCTGATGGCTGCGAACAGCGCTTCGGTAGCGCCGGCGGTGACGGTCACTTCTGCGGTGGCGTCCGGTTGCCAGCCATACAGCTCGGCGGTTTTGTCGGCGATGGCTTCGCGCAGCGGCGCCACGCCGGTCATCGGCGCATATTGGTTGGCGCCCTGGGCGACGTGCCAGGCCAGACGTTCTTTCAGGTAGTCCGGGCCGTCGAAATCGGGGAAGCCCTGCGACAGGTTGATCGCCTGGTGCTGCTGCGCCAGCGCGCTCATCTGGGTAAAGATGGTGGTGCCCAGTGAGGGCAGTTTGCTTTCGGGAATCAATGCGGAAGTGCTCATAGCAGGTGAATACTCCAGGCGCTTATATTGCCGTCAATATAACACGATGCTAGTATTTGGCAATCAAGACGCTTAGATGGCTAAATGCGAAAAAGTGCTTAGCCCGCCACGCGGCAGGCAAAGCTTCATCTGCCGGCCGCCTTACCGAACGGGAAACGATAATAATGACGGATAATCCGCAACTTACCGCATTGCTGGCGGCCTGCCACTGGATTGGCGACAAAGGCTGGTGCCCGGCGACCGGCGGCAACATGTCGCTGCGCCTGGACGAACGTCAGTGCCTGGTCACCGAGTCCGGCAAAGACAAGGGCAGCCTGAGCGCCGCCGATTTTCTGCAGGTGGATATCGCCGACAATCATGTGCCGAGCGGCCGCACGCCGTCGGCGGAGACCGGATTGCACACGTTACTCTACCGCCTGTCTGCGCACATCGGCGCGGTGCTGCATACCCATTCCGTCAACGCTACCGTCCTGTCGCGGGTGGAGCGCGGCGATGCGCTGGTGCTGCAGGGGTACGAAATGCAGAAGTCGCTGGCCGGCCAGCGCAGCCACCTGGACAGCGTGGCGATCCCCATTTTCGACAACGATCAGGACATTCCCCGGCTGGCTGCGCGCGTGGCGGCCTATGCCGAGGCCACGCCGTTGCAATACGGCTTTCTGGTGCGCGGCCACGGTCTGTATTGCTGGGGAAGCCAGGTGGCGGAAGCTCGCCGCCATCTTGAAGGGCTGGAATTCTTGTTCCAGTGTGAACTGCAACGCCGTTTACTGGAGGCGAAATGATCCGCGCCATCGTGACTGATATTGAAGGCACCACCAGCGATATTCGCTTCGTGCATCAGGTACTGTTTCCTTACGCCCGCGAACGGCTGGCGGATTTTGTGCGCCGCCATGCCGCTGAGAGCGAAGTCGCCGCACCGCTGGCGGCGCTGCGCGCTGAAATTGGCCAACCGCAGGCCGATCTCGACGTGCTGATCGCCGCGCTATACCGTTTTATGGATGAAGACCGCAAATCCACTGCACTCAAAGCGCTGCAGGGCATCATCTGGCGCAGCGGCTACCGCGAGGGTGATTTCCGCGGGCATCTGTATCCGGAAGTCGCCGGGCAGTTGGCCGCCTGGCAGCGGCAAGGGGTGAAGCTCTACGTCTATTCCTCCGGTTCGGTGGAGGCGCAGAAGCTGCTGTTCGGCCACAGCGACGCGGGCGATCTGCAGCCGCTGTTCAGTGGCTATTTCGATACGCACGTCGGCGCCAAGCGTGAAACCGCGTCGTACCGCAACATCGCGCAGGCTATCGGCATTGCGCCCGACGAGCTGCTGTTTTTGTCCGACATCCACCAGGAGCTGGATGCGGCGCAGGCCGCCGGCTGGCATACCTGCCAGCTGATCCGCGATGAGGCGGACGCGCAGAGCCGGCATCCGCAGGTTAACCGTTTTGATCGTATCGATTTAGGGGAGTTCGTCTCATGAGTGGATTGACCATTTTCAGCGATACAGCGCCGCAGCAACCGCTGTGGCAGAGCCGTGATGCGCAGGAGATCCAGCGGCAATTGGCGCAGATCGGCGTGCGCTTTGAGCGCTGGCAGGCGGATCGCGAGCTGGGCGACAATCCGCAGCCGGAGGCGGTGATCGCGGCCTACCAGCATGAGATCGACCGGCTGGTGGCGGAAAAGGGTTACCAGAGCTGGGACGTGATCAGCATGCGGCCGGACCATGAACAGCGCCAGGCGCTGCGTGAAAAATTCCTGTCCGAACATACGCACGGCGAAGATGAAGTGCGCTTTTTCGTCGAGGGCGCAGGGCTGTTTTGCCTGCATCTGGACGGCAAGATCTTTCAGATCCTGTGTGAAAAGAACGATCTGATCTCGGTGCCGGCCAACACCCGCCATTGGTTCGATATGGGATCGGCGCCGCATTTCACCGCGATCCGGGTGTTCGACAACCCGGAAGGCTGGGTGGCGCATTTCACCGGCGACAAGATCGCCGATGCTTATCCGCGTTTGGACTGAGTGCCGATGGGCGGGCGTTAACCCAACGCCCGCTGGAAAATCCCCGCTTCAACCTGCTGCGGCGTAATCACGCCGCTGTCGAATACCCATCCGCTGATGAGCTTCGCCGGCGTGACGTCGAACGCCGGATTGTAGACCGGCGCATCGTTCGGCGCCCACTGGCAGGCGCCGAAGCTACCTGAAACGCCGGTGACTTCGGCCGCCGCGCGCTGCTCGATCGGGATGGCTGCGCCGTCCGGGCAGTGCGGATCGTGGGTGGTGTGCGGGGCGGCCACGTAGAACGGGATGCCGTGATAGTGCGCCAGCACCGCCAGGCTGTAGGTGCCAATTTTGTTGGCGACGTCGCCGTTGGCGGCGATGCGATCCGCGCCGACCCATACCGCATCGACCTGGCCCTGCGCCATCAGGCTGGCGGCCATCGAATCGCAGATCAGGCGATAGGGAATGCCCAGCTCGCCCAATTCCCAGGCGGTCAGACGGCCGCCCTGCAGCAGCGGCCGGGTTTCATCGACCCATACCTGTTGCACTTTGCCCTGCCGGTGGGCGTGCAGCAGCACGCCGATGGCGGTGCCGACGCCGGCGGTGGCCAATCCGCCGGTATTGCAGTGGGTCAGCAGGCGGCTGCCGGGCTTGACCAGCCCAGCGCCGTGATCGGCGATGCGATCGCACAGCCGGCGATCTTCTTCCACCAGCCGCAGCGCTTCGTTCACCATCGCCGGCGCCCAGTCAGGCTCCGCCAGCGCCAGCTTCATGCGATCCAGATTATTCATCAGGTTGACCGCCGTCGGGCGGGCGGCGCGCAGCGTGTGCAGCGCCTGTTCCAGCTCGCCGCGCGGCAGACCGCGTTCCGCCAGCAGCGCCAGCAGCAGGCTGGCGGACAGCCCGATCAGCGGCGCGCCGCGCACCCGCAGGCTGTGAATGTGTCCGACCAGTTCCTCCACGCTGTCGCAGGCGCGCCACCGCTTTTCCTGCGGCAGGGCTTGCTGATCGAGGATCCAAAGGCGGTTGTCCTGCAGGGTCAAGCTGGTGGTGTTAAGCGCTTGCATCGGCGGTTAATTCCTTGTTGCGTGGTTATTGCATCTGAAACGCTATTCTGCCAACATGACTTCCAGATGTATAGACGTCCAAATGCTTTTACGTCTAAATAAACAGAATCGCTGGGGTCAGTGAGAGAGAACAGAGGGGTTGGGGAATGTCGCTTTATCGTACGTTTACGGCTGCCGATGCCGTTGAATATGCCCGCCAATACGGGCAGGTGGCCGATCCGCAGGCGCTGGTGAGCGCCGACGAGATCGGTGACGGCAACCTGAACCTGGTGTTCAAGATCCGCGATCGCGAAGGCGTGAGCCGGGTGATCGTCAAACAGGCGCTGCCCTACGTGCGCTGCGTGGGCGAATCCTGGCCGCTGACGCTGGATCGGGCGCGCATCGAAGCGGAAACGCTGCGGGTTCACGGCGGTTTCTGCCCGCGGCATACGGTAAAAGTCTTGCATCACGATCCCGAATTGGCGGTGATGGTGCAGGAAGATCTCTCCGATCATCGCATCTGGCGCAGTGAGCTGGTACAAGGCAACTATCACCCGCTGGCGGCCGGGCAGCTGGCGGAATACCTGGCGCAGACGCTGTTCCACACCTCCGATTTTTATCAGTCGGCGCAGCAGAAGAAGACGGAAGTCAGACGTTTCACTAACCCCGAACTGTGCCAGATCACCGAAGACCTGTTCTTTACCGATCCCTATATCGACCATGAGCGCAATCAGTTCGAGGCGGCGCTGTTGCCGCAGGTGCAGGCGCTGCGCGAGGATGCGCCGCTGAAGCTGGCGGTCGCCGGCCTGAAACATCGCTTCCTCACCAAGGCAGAGGCGCTGTTGCACGGCGATATTCACAGCGGTTCGATCTTCGTGGCGGAAGGCCGATTGAAAGCGATCGACGCCGAATTCGGCTTCTACGGCCCGATCGGTTTCGATATCGGTACTGCGTTAGGCAACCTGCTGCTCAACTATTGCGGGCTGCCGGGGCTGTTCGGGCCGCGCGACGCCGCCGCCGGGCGCGAGCAGCGCTTGCAGGATGTGCGCGAGCTATGGCTGATCTTCGCCGATCGCTTTTTGGCTTTGTGCCATCAGCAAAGCCGGGATGCGGCGCTGGCGACGCCGGGTTACGCCGAGCTGTTCCTGCAACAGGTCTGGACCGATGCGGTCGGGTACTGCGGCACCGAACTGATTCGGCGCACCATCGGCCTGGCGCACGTCGCCGATCTGGACAGCATCGCCGACGCCGATATGCGCCTCGACTGTCAGCGCCATGCGCTGGGATTGGGGCGCACGCTGATCGTCAATGCGCCGCAGATCGAGCATATTGACGCGCTGTTGGCGCGCATTCGTCAGCAGGGCTGAAAAGGCGGGTGCTCGTGGATCTTGCCTGACACCATCAGCCAACGGGCGGGGCGAACCCCGCCGTTGGGTTGCCTTACCGTTCGGATTCGTAAGCCAAAGTGGCCGCAACCTCCGAGTCTCCCAGCCTGATGCGCAGTTCGCACAGCGAACCGCGGGTTAGCCAGATGAACGCGATCAGCGTCATACAGACGATCACCAGTTTAAGTACGACCCGTTTTTGCTGCATTTTCGACCTCCCTATCCTTGCCTTGCGGCGGGTAAGAGGCTAACCTGATGTTGCTTGGCATCAGAGTGGCCTCGGGTTGATAATATCGACTCGGGGCCTTTCTCTTTCTCTCCTTTGCCAAGGCTCCGGACAGAAAGATCCAGAGCACCCGCTGCGCAGTCTACTCGAACTTCCTTCCCGTGAAATCCGCCGCTGCGCCAACCTGCGGCGCGGTGCGCAGTTTGTCATGAAAGCAAAAGAAAAAGGGGCGATGATGATCGCCCCTTGGATGCGTGAAGTGAACGTTAAGCCGCTTCGGTCTGCTGTTGGCGCTTAGACTGCGCCGCCGGCTTTTCCGGCTTGGCGGCCGCCAGCGCATCCGGCGCAAAGTCGTCCACGTTGATGGAGCGCAGGCGGCTCTCTTCGGCTTTCACCAGAATTTTCGCTTCATCGGCGCTGATCTTGCCTTCTTCCAGCGCGCGCTCCGCCAAACGATCCAGGCGGGTGAACGGCAGGTTTTTGCCGGCCGCCTTGCACAGGCGTTCGTGAATCGGCTCGGCGGCCATCACGTCGGCCAGCGCCGCTTCCAGCAGGCCGATTGGGTTATGTTCGCTCGGCGTCAGGTACTGGCCGCGCCCCAGACGGCTGCGGGTGGCGGAAGGCACCTGCAGGATCTTGGCCAACTGGTGATCCAGACGGTCGGACGGTGCGGTATGCACGCGGCCAAACGGGAAGACCACGAAGCGCAGCGCGCCGGCGATAAAGCGGTTCGGGAAGTTGCGCAGCAGGTCATCCAGCGCCTGTTCGGCTTTATGCAGGCTGTCTTGCACGCCCCAATGCACCAGCGGCAGATCTTCTTTCTGACGGCCTTCGTCGTCAAAGCGTTTCAGCACGGCGGAAGCCAAATACATCTGGCTGAGGATGTCCCCCAGGCGAGCGGAGATGCGCTCGCGGCGCTTCAGGCTGCCGCCCAGCACGCCCATGGAAACGTCCGACAGCAGCGCCAGGTTGGCGCTCAGGCGGTTCAACTGCTGATAGTAACGACGGGTCGCGTCCTTGGTCGGCGTGGCGCTGGTGCGGCCGTTAGTCAGGCCCAGCCAGAAGCTGCGTACCTTGTTGCTGCCGACGTGGCCCAGATGGCCGAACAGCGATTTATCGAAGGCGTTCAGATCGTTGCTTTGTGCCGCCGCCATTTCATCCAGCACATAAGGATGGCAGCGGATCGCGCCCTGGCCGAAGATCATCATGGTGCGGGTCAGGATGTTCGCGCCTTCCACCGTAATGGCGATCGGTGCGCCCTGATAGGCGCGAGCCAGGAAGTTGGATTCGCCCAGCATGATGCCTTTACCGCCGGCGATATCCATGGCGTCAACGATCGACTGCTGGCCGCGGTGCGTACAGTGGTATTTGACGATGGCCGACAGCACGGCCGGCTTCTCGCCCTGCACCAGCGCATAGGTGATCAGCGAAGCGGCGGCGTCCATCACATAGGTGTTGCCGGCGATGCGCGCCAACGGCTCTTCGATGCCTTCCATCTTGCCGATGGAGATCTTGAACTGACGGCGAATGTGCGCGTAGGCGCCGGTCGCCAGGGCGATGGATTTCAGGCTGCCGGTAGAGTTGGACGGCAGGGTGATGCCACGACCGACCGACAGACACTCAACCAGCATCCGCCAGCCCTGGCCGGCCATTTTCGGCCCGCCGATAATGTAATCGATCGGGACGAACACGTCGGTGCCGCGGGTCGGGCCGTTCTGGAACGGCACGTTCAGCGGGAAGTGGCGGTTGCCGATTTCCACGCCCGGCGTGCTGGTCGGGATCAGCGCACAGGTGATGCCCGGGGATTCGTTGTCGCTCAGCAGGCGGTTCGGGTCATGCAGTTTGAACGCCAGGCCCAGTACGGTGGCGACCGGCGCCAGCGTGATGTAGCGCTTGTTCCAGGTCAGGCGCATGCCCAGCACCTGCTTGCCTTGCCATTCGCCCATGCACACGGTGCCCACGTCCGGAATGGCGCCGGCATCGGAACCCGCTTCCGGGCTGGTCAGCGCGAAGCAAGGGATCTCGTCGCCGCGCGCCAGACCCGGCAGATAGTGGTTTTTCTGTTCTTCGGTACCGTAGTGCTGCAGCAGTTCGCCCGGGCCGAGGGAGTTCGGCACGCCGACGGTGATCGCCAGGATGCCGGAAACGCCGGCCAGTTTTTGCAGCACCATCGCCTGAGCATAAGGAGAGAATTCCAGACCGCCGTACTCTTTCTTGATGATCATCGCGAAGAAACGGTGTTCTTTCAGGTATGCCCAGAGTTCAGGCGGCAGATCGGCCAGTTCGTGGGTGATCTGGAAGTCGTTGGCCATGCGGCAGGCTTCTTCCACCGGGCCGTCGATAAACGCCTGCTCTTCTTCCGTCAGGCGCGGTTTCGGGTAGCTGTGCAGCTTGTTCCAGTCCGGCGCGCCGCGGAACAGATCGCCTTCCCACCAGGTGGTGCCGGCGTCGATCGCTTCCTTCTCGGTGGTGGACATCGGCGGCATCACCTTGCGGAAGGCGCGCAGCGCCGGCGCGGAGAGCAGAGAGCGACGCACAGAGGAAAGGTTCAGCGGCAGCAGCACGATCGCCAGCGGCAGCAACAGCCAGAAGCTCCACAGGCCGATCGCGCCCATGGCGGCGGTGTACGCCACCAGGATCAGGCTGCTGAGGGTAAGGTTCACTCGGTGGTAGAACACCACGCCGAGGAGAGCCAGGAAAACGACAATACTAAGAACCATCATAAGAAGCTCCGAAGTAGTAAGAGGTCTGACCTGTTGTGTGTATGTAATAGGTTTTAGTACAAGGCAGAATTTTTATCAATGCGTTTACAGTTTAATTACAACTCAGGTCACAAACTGACAGCACCAATCATCAAAAACCTCTCCGCTTCCTTAACCGGCGCGCTGTTTGGCTGAGAATGCTTCTCGCTGTTTCCGCGATCCGGTACACTGCGGAGCGGAAGATTTGACGATAACAAGAGGTTCCTCATGTACCACGACCTTATTCGCAGTGAACTGAACGAAGCGGCTGATACCCTGGCGAAATTTATCAATGACGACGCCAATATCGACGCCATCCAACGCGCGGCGGTGCTGCTGGCGGACTCCTTCAAAGCCGGCGGTAAAGTGATCTCCTGCGGCAACGGCGGTTCCCATTGCGACGCGATGCACTTCGCCGAAGAGCTGACCGGCCGCTACCGTGAAAACCGCCCGGGCTACCCGGCGATTGCCATCTCGGACGTGAGCCATCTGTCCTGCGTCAGCAACGACTTCGGCTATGAGTATGTGTTCTCCCGCTATGTGGAAGCGGTGGGCCGCGAAGGCGACGTGCTGCTGGGCATTTCCACCTCCGGCAACTCCGGCAACATCATCAAGGCCATCGACGCGGCGCGCGCCAAAGGGATGAAAGTGATCACCCTGACCGGCAAGGACGGCGGCAAAATGGCGGGTTCCGCCGATGTGGAAATCCGTGTGCCGCACTTCGGCTACGCCGATCGCATTCAGGAAATCCACATCAAAGCGATTCACATCTTGATTCAGCTGATCGAAAAAGAGATGGTTAAGGCTTGATAGCCTGCGGGGAGCTGCGGCTCCCCCAGGAATAAGACGGCGGGCGCCGCATGCATGCCGCGCCCGCACAGCGTATGTCAGTGTGGTTAAGGAGTGCTGGCGATGTGTGAACTGCTCGGGATGAGCGCAAACGTACCGACCGATATCTGCTTCAGCTTTACCGGCCTGGTACAGCGCGGCGGCCGCACCGGGCCGCATAAGGATGGCTGGGGCATTACCTTCTATGAAGGGAACGGCTGCCGCACATTCAAGGATCCGCAGCCGAGCTTCAACTCGCCGATCGCCCGCCTGGTGCAGGACTATCCGATCAAGTCCTGCGCGGTGGTGTCCCATATTCGCCAGGCCAATCGCGGCGAGGTGGCGCTGGAAAACACCCACCCCTTCACCCGCGAACTGTGGGGCCGCAACTGGACCTACGCGCACAACGGCCAATTGAAAGGCTATCGTCAGCTGGATACCGGCACGTTTCGCCCGGTCGGCCAGACCGACAGCGAATACGCGTTCTGCTGGCTGCTGCATCAGCTGGCGCTGAAATACCCGCGCACCCCGAGCCAATGGCCGGCGGTTTTCCGCTATATCGGCCTGTTGGCGAGCCAGCTGCGTAAGAAGGGGGTGTTCAACATGCTGTTGTCGGACGGGCGCTTCGTGATGGCCTATTGTTCCACCAACCTGTATTGGATCACGCGCCGCGCGCCGTTCGGCAAGGCGACGCTGCTCGATCAGGACGTGGAAATCGATTTTCAGCAGCAGACCACACCGAACGATGTGGTCACGGTGATCGCCACCCAACCGCTGACCGCCAACGAAACCTGGCACAAGATTGAGCCAGGCGAGTTCGCGTTATTTCACTTCGGTGAGCGGCTTGTTCTGAGCGAAGGGATTGGTGTTGGGCGTCGGGCTGGCTGACGCGTACTGCGTCATCATGCCGCCGCTACTCATCAACGGTTGACCCAAGACGTACTGGCCATTGACCACGCCCATTGTCGGCGGCTGGTGGTTTTTCGCGAAGTAATCGTAGCCCGGCTTCAGCTGGCGCCAGAAGGCGATATAGCTGGATGACGCATGGCGCTTGAGGTTTTGCTCGGTCATGCGGAACGGGTAAATGCTGATGTTGACGCGGCTTTGGCCATAGGCGAAAGCGGCTTCGACGTAGCGATAGATCTCGTCCATATAGGTGTTGGTCATCGCGTAACAGCCGATCGATTTACATTCGCCGTGGATCATCAGATAAGCGCCGGAATAGCCCTGCGACTTATCGTAATCATTAGGGAAACCGATATTAATCGCCCGATAATACTTGCTGTCGGGTTTCAGATGGCGCGCGTCAACGCTATAAAAGCCTTCCGGACTTTTAAAGTCGCCTTCACGGCGTTTAGGACCCAGCCCGCCGGAGAAATTACAGATCGGGAACGTGTTGACCAGGCGGAATTCATTGCCCATTTTGGCATACAATTCCAGCTTGCGTTCCTCTTTGAAGATCTGAATATAGACCGGCGAACCCAATAATTGCTGTTTAACTACCGGCGCTTCGGGTACCTGCTCGCTGGCGCTGCAGGCCGTGATCATCGGCATAGAAACAAGCATCGCAAACAACAGCGCGATTTTGCTCATTATTATTCCTGCTTATATTTATTTGCCGGCGCAATGACGTTGGTCGGCATGCCACTGATATTGTTTTTACTGCTGCAAAACACCGCCAGATTACCAGCGCGTTTATTTTTAGCAATACGTGATATGTATAAAAAAACGACAAAGCTCGATAAAAGTGAAATGACCGGCAGATTTTAACGATAAGTAGTGAAAAACAGGCGAAATTTAATTGCGTTTGCTTGACCCAAGTCACGACGGAACGCAGAACAATGTTGCGAACAATGTTAATATTCCCCCTTCAATTTAACGCGCTGTGGCGATTGAAGCAGCAGGAGTTATGGCATATAACCCGGCCATTTTGATGGTTATTTGGCTACAGGCCGTTAACATATCGACCGTCGCGCTAACAACGGAAAGGGGGAATCAAGGGAATGCGCGTGACCCCAGTTTTTCACTGCGAGAAAGTTCATGTTGGGCGTGCCGCCATGCGCACTGCCCGGCAATCCTGGCATCGTCAGCACCCGCCTCTGGGGCCGGGCAGACGTGTAAACCAAACTACATCGTATAAATCCTATGATTAAGATCAGAAAAGGGTTAGATCTGCCGATAGCCGGAGCCCCGGTTCAGGCGATCCAAGACGGCCCGAACATTCAGCATGTCGCCCTGCTTGGGGAAGAGTATGTCGGAATGCGTCCCTCCATGCTGGTGCAGGAAGGCGATACCGTTAAGAAAGGCCAGGCGTTGTTCGAAGATAAGAAAAACCCCGGGGTTTTCTTCACGGCTCCCGCCAGCGGCCGCATCGCCGCGATTAACCGCGGCGAGCGGCGCGTATTGCAATCGGTGGTGATTGCGCTGGAAAACGGCGGCGATGACCAGCTCGAGTTTGCGCATTACCCGCTGGGTGAACTGGCCCAGTTGCCGCGCGAACAGGTCGAGAGCGAACTGATCGCCAGCGGCCTGTGGACCGCGCTGCGCACCCGCCCGTTCAGCAAAACGCCGAGCCCCGGCAGCGAACCGCGCGCCATTTTCGTCACCGCGATGGATACCCGGCCGTTGGCCGCCGATCCGCAGGTGATCATTGCCGAGCAGCAGGCGGCGTTCAACGCCGGGCTGCTGGTGTTGGCGCGCCTGACGGCGGGCAAGGTGCACGTATGCCACGCCGCCGGCGCCTCCGTTGGCCAGCAGAGCGGCCCGCAGATCGCCTACAGCGAATTCGCCGGCCCGCATCCCGCCGGGCTGGTGGGCACTCACATTCACTTCCTCGAACCGGTCAGCCTGAAGAAAACCGTTTGGCACATCGGCTATCAGGACGTTATCGCCATCGGCACGCTGTTTACCACCGGTCAGCTCGATACCCGCCGGGTCGTGGCGCTGGCCGGGCCGCAGGTGGCGCAGCCGGCGCTGCTGCGCACCCGCCTGGGGGCCAGCCTCGATGAGCTGACCGCCGGCCGCCTGAAAAACGGCGAGAATCGGGTGATCTCCGGTTCGGTGCTGAACGGCATGCACGCCACCGGGCCGAACGCCTGGCTCGGCCGCTTCCACTCGCAGGTGTCGGTGCTGGAAGAAGGGCGCGACAAAGAGCTGTTCGGTTGGATCGTGCCTTCGCCGAACAAGTTCTCCATTACCCGCACCACGCTGGGCCACTTCCTGAAGAAGAAACTGTTCGCCTTCTCGACCACCACTAACGGTGGCGAACGCGCCATGGTGCCGATCGGCAACTACGAGCGGGTGATGCCGCTGGATATTTTGCCGACGCTGCTGCTGCGCGATCTGCTGGCGGGCGACAGCGACAGCGCGCAGGCGCTGGGCTGTCTGGAGCTGGACGAGGAAGATCTGGCGCTGTGCACCTTCGTTTGCCCCGGCAAGTATGAGTACGCGCCGGTGCTGCGCGAGGTGCTGACCAAGATTGAGCAGGAAGGATAACCGATGGGCCTGAAGAATTATTTTGAGAAGATAGAGCATCACTTCACGCCGGGCGGCAAACTGGAAAAGTGGTACCCGCTGTATGAAGCGACTACCACGGTGTTTTACACCCCCGGCACGGTGACGCGCGGCGCTTCGCACGTGCGCGACGCCATCGATTTGAAACGCATGATGATCCTGGTGTGGCTGGCGGTGTTCCCGGCGATGTTCTGGGGCATGTACAACGTCGGTCAACAGGCGATCCCGGCGCTGCACCATCTGTACAGCGGCGACGAGCTGCAACAGGTGCTGGCGGGCGACTGGCATTATCGCCTGGCGCAGTGGCTCGGCGCCTCGCTGGCGGCCGACGCCGGCTGGGTCAGCAAGATGGTGCTGGGCGCCTGTTACTTCCTGCCGATCTACGCCGTGGTGTTTGTCGTCGGCGGCTTCTGGGAAGTGCTGTTCGCCATTATCCGCAAGCATGAGGTCAACGAAGGCTTCTTCGTCACCTCTATCCTGTTCGCGCTGATCGTGCCGCCGACCCTGCCGCTGTGGCAGGCCGCGCTGGGTATCACCTTCGGCGTGGTGGTGGCCAAAGAGATCTTCGGCGGCACCGGGCGCAACTTCCTCAACCCGGCGTTGGCCGGCCGCGCCTTCCTGTTCTTCGCCTACCCGGCGCAGATCTCCGGCGATCTGGTGTGGACTTCCGCGGACGGTTTCTCCGGCGCGACGCCGCTGGCGCAGTGGAGCGCAGGCGGGGCGCACAGCCTGAGCAACGTGGCCACCGGCCAGTCCATCAGCTGGATGGACGCCTTCCTCGGCAACATTCCCGGCTCCGTCGGTGAAGTCTCCACGCTGATGATCCTGATCGGCGGGGCGATTATCCTGTTCGGCCGCGTGGCCTCCTGGCGCATCGTCGCCGGCGTAATGCTCGGCATGGTGGCTTCCGCCCTGTTGTTCAACGCCATCGGTTCCGATACCAACCCGATGTTCGCCATGCCGTGGTACTGGCATCTGGTGCTGGGCGGTTTCGCCTTCGGCATGATCTTTATGGCGACCGACCCGGTTTCCGCCTCCTTCACCAACAAGGGGAAATGGTGGTACGGCATTCTGATCGGCGTGATGTGCGTGCTGATCCGGGTGGTCAACCCCGCCTATCCGGAAGGCATGATGCTGGCGATCCTGTTCGCCAACCTGTTCGCACCGCTGTTCGATTATCTGGTGGTGCAGGCCAACATCAAGCGGAGAAAAGCCCGTGGCGAATGAAGCGAAAAACGACGGTATCGGTAAAACGCTGCTGGTAGTGCTGCTGCTGTGTCTGGTGTGTTCAGTGGTGGTGGCGGGCTCCGCCGTAGGCCTGAAGTCCAAACAGCAGGAGCAAAAGCTGCTCGACAAGCAGCGCAATATTCTCGATGTAGCCGGCCTGTTGCAGCCGAAAATGGAGAGCGAGCAAGTCAAGCGCCTGTACAGCGAGCGCATCGAACCGCGCCTGGTGGATCTGAACAGCGGTGAGTTTGTCGCCGGCAAGGCGGCGGCGTTCGATCTGGGCGCCGCGCTGCGCGACGACGCCAAAAGCGTGGCGCTGGCGGCGGGCGACGATCCGGCCGGCATCAAGCGCCGCAGCAACCAGGCGGAAATCTACCTGGTGCGCGACGAAAGCGGCCAGGTGAACAAGATTGTGCTGCCGGTATACGGCACCGGTCTGTGGTCGATGATGTACGCCTTCGTGGCGTTGGATAACGACGGCAACACGGTCAAGGGCATCACCTACTACGACCAGGGGGAAACCCCGGGGCTGGGCGGCGAGGTCGAGAACCCGTCCTGGCGCCAGCAGTGGGTCGGCAAACAGCTGTTCGACGACAACGGCCAGCCGGCGATCCGCGTGGTGAAAGGCGGCGCGCGTCAGGGGGATGTGCATGGGGTGGACGGCCTGTCCGGCGCCACGCTGACCTCCAACGGCGTGCAGCATACGTTTGATTTCTGGTTGGGCGAGCACGGCTTCGGCCCGTTCCTGAAAAAAGTTCGTGAAGGAGCGCTGAAAAATGGCTGATTCCAAAGAGATAAAGCGGGTTCTGCTGGGGCCGCTATTCGACAATAACCCGATCGCCCTGCAGGTGTTGGGCGTCTGTTCTGCGTTGGCGGTGACCACCAAGCTGGAGACGGCGGTGGTGATGACCATTGCGGTGACGCTGGTCACGGCGTTCTCCAGCTTCTTCATCTCGCTGATCCGTCACCATATTCCCAACAGCGTGCGCATTATCGTGCAGATGGCGATCATCGCCTCGCTGGTGATCGTGGTCGATCAGCTGCTGCGCGCCTACGCGTTCGAGATTTCCAAGCAGCTGTCGGTGTTCGTTGGACTCATCATCACCAACTGTATCGTGATGGGGCGCGCCGAGGCTTACGCCATGAAGTCGCCGCCGATCGAGAGCTTTATGGACGGCATCGGCAACGGGCTGGGCTACGGGGTGATCCTGGTGCTGGTCGGTTTCCTGCGCGAGCTGATTGGCTCCGGCAAGCTGTTCGGCGTCCCGGTGCTGGAAACGGTGCAGAACGGCGGCTGGTATCAGCCGAACGGCCTGTTCCTGCTGGCGCCGAGCGCGTTCTTCATCATCGGCCTGCTGATCTGGGTGCTGCGCACCCTGAAGCCGGCGCAGATCGAAAAGGAGTAAAGGCCGATGGAACACTATATCAGCCTGTTTGTGCGCGCGGTGTTCGTCGAGAACATGGCGCTGGCGTTCTTCCTCGGGATGTGTACCTTCCTGGCGGTGTCGAAGAAGGTCTCGACCGCCTTTGGCCTGGGTATCGCGGTGACCATCGTGCTCGGCATTTCGGTGCCGGTGAACAACCTGGTCTACAACCTGATCCTGCGCGACGGCGCGCTGGTGGAAGGCGTCGATCTGAGCTTCCTCAACTTCATCACCTTCATCGGCGTGATCGCGGCGCTGGTGCAGATTTTGGAGATGATCCTCGATCGCTTCTTCCCGTCGCTGTATAACGCGCTCGGCATCTTCCTGCCGCTCATCACCGTGAACTGCGCCATCTTCGGCGGCGTGTCCTTCATGGTGCAGCGCGACTACAACTTCGCCGAATCGGTGGTGTACGGCTTCGGCTCCGGCACCGGCTGGATGCTGGCGATCGTCGCCATGGCGGGGATCCGCGAGAAACTCAAGTATGCCAACGTGCCGGCAGGGCTGCGCGGCCTGGGCATTACCTTTATCACCACCGGACTGATGGCGCTGGGCTTCATGTCCTTCTCCGGTGTTCAGTTGTAAAGGCGGGAAGAATTTATGGAAATTATTTTAGGCGTAGCAATGTTCACCACCATCGTGATGGTGCTGGTGTTGCTGATCCTGTTCGCCAAATCGAAGCTGGTGAACACCGGCGACATCGCGGTGGAGATCAATGGCGATCTGGATAAAAGCTTCCATGCGCCGGCGGGCGACAAGCTGCTCAACGTGCTCTCCAGCCAGGGGATCTTCGTCTCCTCGGCCTGCGGTGGCGGCGGCTCCTGCGGCCAGTGCCGGGTGGTGATCAAAGAGGGCGGCGGCGATATCCTGCCGACCGAGCTCTCGCACATCAACAAGCGCGAAGCGAAAGAAGGGTGCCGCCTGGCGTGCCAGGTGAACGTGAAGCAGAACCTGAAGATCGAGCTGCCGGAAGAGATCTTCGGCGTGAAGAAATGGGAGTGCGAGGTTATCTCCAACGATAACAAAGCTACCTTTATCAAAGAGCTGAAGCTGAAGATCCCGGATGGCGAAGACGTGCCGTTCCGCGCGGGCGGCTTCATCCAGATCGAAGCCCCGGCGCACGACATCAGCTACGCCGACTTCGACGTGCCGCAGGAGTATCGCGGCGACTGGGACAAGTTCAACCTGTTCCGCTACCGCTCGACGGTGAACGACACCACGGTGCGCGCCTACTCGATGGCCAACTACCCGGAAGAGAAGGGCATCATCATGCTCAACGTGCGTATCGCCACGCCGCCGCCGAACAACCCGGACGTGCCGCCGGGCATCATGTCCTCCTATATCTGGTCGCTGAAGGCGGGTGACAAGGTGACCATCTCTGGGCCGTTCGGCGAGTTCTTCGCCAAGGAGACCGACGCCGAAATGATCTTCATCGGCGGCGGCGCGGGCATGGCGCCGATGCGTTCGCACATCTTCGATCAGCTCAAGCGCCTGAATTCGAAGCGCAAGATCACCTTCTGGTACGGTGCGCGTTCGCTGCGCGAGATGTTCTATGAAGACGACTTCAACCAGCTGCAGGCGGAGAACGACAATTTCACCTGGCACGTGGCGCTGTCGGATCCGCAGCCGGAAGATAACTGGACCGGCTACACCGGCTTTATCCATAATGTTCTGCTGGAGAACTACCTGAGGAACCACCCGGCGCCGGAGGACTGCGAGTTTTACATGTGCGGGCCGCCGATGATGAACGCCGCGGTGATCAAGATGCTCAAAGATCTGGGCGTCGAAGACGAGAACATCATGCTGGATGACTTTGGTGGCTAAATGCGCGCATTGGCGATGAAGAACTGGCTGACGGGCGTGGCGCTGAGCGCCACCCTGCTGCTGACCGGCTGCGGGCCGGAACAGGTGGATCTGACGGGTAAAACCATGGGCACCTCGTATTCGATCCGTTACGTGGCCGGCGACGATACGCCGTCGGCGCGCGAGATGCAGGCGGAGATCGACAAACGGCTGGAACAGGTGAACGACCAGATGTCCACCTACCGGCCGGACTCCGAGCTGAGCCGCTTCAACGCCAGCCGCGATATTGACCGGCCGTTCCCGGTTTCGCCGGCGACCGCCAAGGTGGTGCGCGAAGCGCTGCGCATCAACCGCGTGACCGATGGCGCGCTGGACGTCACCGTCGGGCCGCTGGTCAACCTGTGGGGCTTCGGCCCGGAAGGGCGGCCGGATAAAGTGCCGAGCGAGGCGGAGCTGGCGCACCGCCGCGCCTGGACCGGCGCCGAAAAACTGTCGGTGCAGGGCAGCGCGCTGGTGAAAAGCATCCCCGAGCTGTATGTCGACCTGTCGTCGATCGCCAAAGGGTACGGCGTGGACGTGGTGGCGGAGTATCTGCAATCGCAACACGTGAAAGACTACATGGTGGATATCGGCGGCGAAGTCCGCACCCGCGGGCGCAATGGCGAGCAAAAGCCGTGGCGCATCGCCATCGAGCGCCCGACCGCCGGTGCGCAGCAGCAGGCGCAGCTGGTGATCCAGCCGGGGGAGATGTCGATCGCCACCTCGGGTGACTATCGCAACTACTTCGAGCAGGACGGGGTGCGCTATTCGCACACCATCGATCCGATCACCGGCCGGCCGATCAACCACCGCCTGGTGTCGATCACCGTGCTGAGTCCGGCCTGCATGACCGCCGACGGCCTGTCCACCGGCCTGAACGTGATGGGGCCGGAGCGCGGCATGGCGTTGGCCAATCTGCTCGGCATTCCGGTGTTTATGATCGTGAAAACCGCCGACGGGTTTGAGGAGCGCTATTCCGACGCCTTCAAACCCTACCTGAAAAAGCGTTCGTGAGGTTGCTATGCTGACGGTATTCGCCGCCACCTTCGTGTTATTCCTGCTGATCGTCGGCGGGATGTCTTTGGGTTACGTGTTCAAACGCAAAAGCCTGCAGGGCAGCTGCGGCGGCATCACCGCATTGGGGATGGAGAAAGTCTGCGACTGCCCGGAACCTTGCGATGCGCGCAAAAAGCGCGAAGCTAAAGCGGCACAGCGGCGCGAGCAGCTGGACAAGCACCGCATTCTGTAGCTGTAGCGAAAACCCGGCCTTGGCCGGGTTTTTTATTTGGGCCTTAGCCGAAAGGCGTATGAAAGTTGGGCTGGGCGCGATTAACAATGGCGTGAATTTTCAGGGCGTAACGGATAAAACGATCGCCAGAAAATACGAATTTACACTTTCTCAGTTTCTTAAGCAGAGGTAACAGGATGAACCGCATTATTTTGGCTGGAACGCTGACTTTGCTGCTCGCCGGCTGTATGCACATGAACGATCCGAGGCCAAAGAACTACGCGGCCAGCGTCACTGTGGTTGATAACCACGTTTGCGTGCGGGTTCAACCGGAAGGGGACGAGCGGTTGGCCGGCGTTATTATCGAAGAAATCGGCAACGCCAACGCTATCTTCGGCAAGCACTTCGCGGATAACGAGATGCCTGCGCTCACCGTGGCTACGTGCATTCCCGACGATAACTATAAATTCGAAGGCGGGAAGTCTTACGGGGTATCGGTGACGCTGTTGTCGCGGGATAAACGAAATAAAGGCCTTGAGCCTGCCGCCCGGCTATTCGGCGCTGGGTTTAGTGTTCGCAATGAAAATGGCATCATCCAGGTAGTTCCTGCTCGCTAACGGATGTTGAAAGCCATACGGGCATAAGGTGGGATGTCGAACCGTCTTATGCCGTAGCCGGTTATTTATTTCGCCTTGCGGAAGCTTTTCGTATCGATGTAAGGCATCAGCGTTCAACGCATTCATTTATGAGGGGTTATTTGCTTTTGGAATAGGCCAGGTTGCCGAGTATACCACCCACGAAACAGCACAACACCAGGCTAATCGCCAGCAACTCGAAGTTAGCCGACATCTGATCCTCGCCCTCAACGTGGCCAATAATCCAGTCTGAGAGAAAGGGAAAAGCCAGGAGCATGAGGCCGATACCTATTATCGCACCGGCAATAATTGCTGCTATCCGTTTCATATCACCTGCCAGAACCAGACTTCTTTTGATTTAAAAAAATCGCTAAAACGCCCATCCCAAGAATGCCCCCATTGAATACGAAAATAGCTCGATAGTGTGGTTAAACGAGAACCGTTCCACAGATCTATATGATCTCCCGAGCGATTGCGAAAGTTTTCATTCCCTCGCTGCCAGTAATCTTTAAAAAAGATAATGCCGGTTTTGCCTTTCAGCACTCGCTCAAACTGGTTGGGTGTGACTTTTACCATGCGTCCTAGTCCCGGTATCGGTGTTCGTGCTAAAGCATTTGCCAGTTCTTCAGCACGCAAAATATGGCCCTCACTTTTCTTGTGTAACCAACAAAAGTTCACGCCTGACAATTTACTGACATCATACCCACAATGAACCAAAGCTGCACCGATGCGTATAGCACACTGATCATCAAAGGCTTTATCACCATGGACAGTGCGGCATGGATACTCATTCCCATTGATTTGAGGATGTTTTTCCCAAAGTTTGTTAAAAGTTATCGACATATAATTCCTTTTAAATCATTCCATTATTCTCTAGCCCTCCGATGCCATAGCATATGTTGATACCCGTAGAGCTATTTAGATGAGTGGAGGTGCTATTTAGAAAAGTCTAAGAAAGACTGATTGTTGGCGTGTTTCCAAAGATGGCCAGATCCTAGGGTATTGTCGTCACTAATGGTGATGTTTTGTTCGAAAAATAGACGTTGATCGCATTATGAGAAGAGGATATTTATGCACCGAATATTATGCGGCTATACGTTTTATTTTTAATATATTTAATTGATAATAAATAAAATATTAATATTGATTGATTGTGAAATTCCGGAGAAATTCCCTTCATTAGGAGAGCGTTGAGTATCTCATTCCCTCAGATTTTCTCCGGTGTTCTATTGTTATTTCGCCTTGCGGAAGCTTTTCGCCTCGGCCGGGGAGTTAACCATCACGCCGTCGGCGCCCAGCGCCAGCGCCTGCTGATATTCCTGCGGCGAGTTGACGCCGAACAGGATGATGTGCGCCGGGCCCTGCGAGCGGAAACAGTCCATCGACTCTTTATCCCAGGTCAGAAACGCCTTCGAACGCCCTTCGCCGAGGGTATATTTCTCCACCACTTCCACCTCGCGCTTCAGCTCCAGCCCGTACCAGCGCGGCTGGCGGTTGTCCGGTTTGACATCGCACTGGTGCGCCATGGTGACGTTGGCCAGCAGCGTGCGGGTCTCGTCGCGGCTTTCGAAGCGCGGGATGGCCGGCGGCAGCGCCTGCAGGTATTTGGCGTCGGTGGAGTAGACGCGGATGCGGTTCAGGCTGTCGGTGCTTTCCAGCGTCGCCAGCAGCGCCCGGCCAAACTGAGCCGGATCGGCGTCCGGGGATTTGATGTCCAGATAGAAAGTCACGCGCGGAAAGGCCTTCAACACCTCATCCAGCCGCGGAATGCCGATGCCCTGGCCGCGGAACGGGTGCGCATCCCCCTTGGCGAAAGCCCAGCCAGCGTCGGTCTCGGCCAGCTGCGCGGCGGTATAGGCGGAGACCGGGCCCTGTCGGTTGGTCAACGTTTTCAGATCCGAAGGGCGGTACAGCACGATGACGCCGTCTTTGGATTCTTGCAGGGTGATCCAAATGGCGTCGGCGCCGTTTTTCAATGCCGTTTCGATAGCGATGCGGGTGTTTTCCGGCGCATCGGCGGTGCCGCCGCGGTGGGCGACGATCGCCGGCGCATGACCGGCGGCGGCGCTGGCCACCAGCGCGCTCAGCGACAGCGCGGAAGCCAGCAGCAAATGAGAAAATCTGATCATGTAGGGTACCTTGTCGTTATCGTTGTGGAGAGCCGCACGGGATGGCGGAAATCATACTATTGAAAAATTAAGCTTTTTTAACAACGCGGAAATATCTGGCGGAAACGCCGCTTTCCTCGAGCTCCGCGGCCTTGAGCTTTCGGTATCTGACTGTATACTTATACAGTGTTACTGGAGGGTGCGATGCGTAAAATCATTCATGTCGATATGGACTGCTTCTTCGCGGCGGTGGAAATGCGCGACGATCCCAGCCTGCGCGATATTCCGCTGGCGATTGGCGGCAGCGCCGATCGGCGCGGGGTGATCAGCACCGCCAACTACCCGGCGCGGCGCTATGGCGTACACAGCGCCATGTCCACGGCGATGGCGCTCAAGCTGTGTCCGCATCTCACCCTGCTGCCGGGGCGCATGGCGGCCTACAAAGAGGCCTCGCTGCATATCCGTGAAATCTTCGCCCGCTATACCCCGTTGATCGAGCCGCTGTCGCTCGATGAAGCCTACCTCGACGTGACCGACAGCCCGCAATGCAACGGTTCGGCGACGCTGATCGCCCAGGAGATCCGCCAGGCGATCGCCGACGAGCTGAACCTCACCGCGTCGGCCGGCGTCGCACCTATCAAGTTTCTCGCCAAAATCGCCTCCGAGATGAACAAGCCGAACGGGCAATACGTGATCACGCCGGCGCAGGTGCCGGCGTTTTTGCAACAGCTGCCGCTCAGCAAGATCCCCGGCGTCGGCAAGGTGACCGCCAAGCGGCTGGAAGAGGTGGGGCTTATCACCTGCGCCGACGTGCAGCAATACGATTTGGCGCAGTTGCTCAAGCGCTTCGGCAAGTTCGGCCGGGTGCTGTGGGAGCGGTGCCAGGGCATCGATCGGCGCGAAATATCGTCGGAGCGGCTGCGCAAATCGGTGGGGGTAGAGCGCACGCTGGCGGAAGACATTCACGACTGGGAAGACTGCGAAACGCTGATTATCGACAAACTCTATCCCGAGCTGGAGATGCGGCTGCGCAAGGTGAAACCGGATCTGCACATCGCCCGGCAGGGTGTGAAGCTGAAGTTTCAGGATTTTCAGCAAACCACCCAGGAGCACGTGTTCCCGGTGCTGAACCGGCAGGATTTGCTGGAGGTGGCGCGGCAGGCGTGGCGCGAGCGGCGCGAAGGGCGCGGCGTGCGGCTGGTGGGGCTGCACGTGACGCTGCTCGATCCGCAGCTGGAGCGGCAGCTGGCGCTGCCTTGGGAATAAAAAAGCCGGCAAGTCGCCGGCTTTTTGCGTTAAGCGCGCGGCTTATGCGCGCTCAGGGATCGCTTTCAGCAGCGAGGTCAGCAGCTTCCAGTACAGACCGACGCTTTCGATATGCACCTGCTCATCCGGCGAGTGCGGGCCGGTGATGGTTGGCCCGATCGATACCATGTCCATGTTTGGATACGGCTTTTTGAACAGACCGCATTCCAGACCGGCGTGGATCACCATGATGTTCGGCGTCTTGTCGAACAGCTCCTGATACAGCTCGCGCACCAGGTGCATCACCGGCGAGTCGGCGTCCGGCTGCCAGCCCGGGTAGCCGCCCTTCGGCGCCACCTTGGCGCCGGCCAGCTGGCCCAGCGCGGTCAGCATCTCGACCACGTAATCTTTGCCGCTGTCGATCAGGGAGCGGATCAGGCAGATGATTTCCGCTTCGTTTTCGCTGGTGGTGACCACGCCGACGTTCAGCGAGGTTTCCACCACGCCTTTTACCGCGTCGCTCATACGGATCACGCCGTTCGGCGTACCGTTCAGCAGCGCCAGCAAGCGCTGCTGGCTGTCGGCGCTCAGCGCCTGCGAAGCGCTGGTGGTCGGCTCCAGCAGTACGGTGATGTTCTTCTCTTTGGCGGAGAGTTCGTTCTGCAGCACGGCCAGGAACTCCTGGCTCAGCGCTTTCAGCGCGTCGGCCTTGTCCGCCGGCACCGCAACCACCGCAGAGGCTTCACGCGGGATGGCGTTGCGCAGGGTGCCGCCGTTCAGATCCAGCACGCGCAGGTTCAGCGCCGCCGCATGGGCGAACAGGAAGCGCGCCAGCAGCTTGTTGGCGTTGCCCAGCCCGACGTGGATCTCGGCGCCGGAGTGGCCGCCTTTCAGGCCCTTGAGGGTCAGCTTCAGGGTTTGGTAACCGGCCGGCACCGCTTCGCGCTGCAGCGGCAGGGTAGTGATGAAGTCGATACCGCCGGCGCAACCCATGTAGATTTCGCCTTCTTCTTCGGAGTCGGTATTGATCAGGATATCCGCCTGCAGCCAGTTCGGCTGCAGCCCGAAGGCGCCGTCCATGCCGGCCTCTTCGGTCATGGTCAGCAGCACTTCCAGCGGGCCGTGCTCAACGCTGTCGTCGGCCAGCACCGCCAGGGCGGAGGCCATGCCGATGCCGTTGTCGGCGCCCAGCGTGGTGCCGCGCGCTTTCACCCACTCGCCGGCGATATAAGGCTGGATCGGATCCTTGGCGAAATCGTGCACGGTGTCGTTATTCTTTTGCGGTACCATGTCCAGGTGCGCCTGCAGCGCGACCGGCTTGCGATTTTCCATGCCTTTGGTGGCCGGCTTGCGCAGCAGGATATTGCCGACCCGATCGCGCTCGGCGTGCAGGTTCTTTTCTTTGGCCCAGGTGAGGATGTGCTGCGCCAGCGCTTCTTCATGATAAGAAGGGTGCGGGATAGAACAGATCTTGGCGAAAATATCCCACAGCGGCTGTGGCGAAAGCTGAGACAATTCAGACACTATAAGTCTCCTGTGACGGCAGGCTCCGACAGGACGGGCGTGCCGCGCGGTTAAGGTGAGCGGGTATCTGTGCGTTGTGGCACGATCACCAGAGAATATCACTTTATTTCCGGCGGTGCGCGCACCGTATTGTGCGGTTTAAGCGCTTGATCACACGGCTTCGCTGCGAGAACGTTCGCTTTTTCAGCATCAATCACCGAAAAGCCGCGCGGCGGAAATCGCGAGGTTTTCCTCGGTACAACTGGAATTCAACGCGGCCAGTCTCTATAATCTCGCGCAACCTTTTTTCCCCTGAACTATAAAGTAAGCCGCTTCACCAGCCGGCTGGGACACAATTCTATGAGCGAAAAATACGTTGTTACCTGGGATATGCTGCAAATGCACGCACGCAAGCTGGCGCACCGCCTGCTGCCTGCCGACAAATGGACGGGCATCATTGCCGTAAGCCGCGGCGGCCTGGTGCCGGCGGCTCTGCTGGCGCGCGAACTGGGCATCCGCCATGTGGATACCGTCTGCATTTCCAGCTACGACCATGACAACCAACGCGAAATGAAAGTGCTCAAGCGCGCCGAAGGCGACGGTGAAGGCTTCATCGTGGTGGATGATTTGGTGGATACCGGCGGCACCGCGAAAGCGATCCGCGATATGTACCCGAAAGCGCATTTCGTCACCATCTTCGCCAAACCGGCGGGCCGTCCGCTGGTGGACGACTACGTGGTCGACATCCCGCAGGACACCTGGATCGAACAGCCGTGGGATATGGGCGTCAGCTTCGTTCCACCGATCGGCGGCCGCTAAGCCCAGCCAGTTCCAAGTAAACGCCCGGTTATGCCGGGCGTTTGCGTTATTTTGGTTTATCCCGCCAGAGTTAGGTACACTACCTCCAGTTAAGTAGGCCTTTTGCGGCCTATCGCCAGATTTACGGAGGCTGTTGTTACCATGGCACAGGCCAACCTTTCTGAAATTCTTTTCAAGCCCAAATTCAAACACCCTGAAACCTCGACGCTGGTGCTGCGCGCGCGCAACAAAGTGAGCGCCGCCATGCATTCCGCATTGGAAGGCGACACCACCGGCAGCTGGTACCGCATGCTGAATCCGCTGCTGTGGGCCTGGCGTGGCGTCAGCCCGATCGAAATCCACGAAGTGCTGGCGCGCATCGCCGCCTCGGACGCCGAACGCAGCAATCCGCAGCGGCTGGATACCGTGGTGGGCTACCGCAACGGCAACTGGATCTACGAGTGGATCCATCAGGGCATGCAGTGGCAGCAGCGGGCGACGGAGCAGCAGGATCCGCTGCTCGGCGGCCAATACTGGCTGAAGGCCGCGAGCCTGTACAGCATCGCCGGTTATCCGCACCTGAAGGGCGACGAGCTGGCCGAACAGGCGGAGATGCTCGCCAACCGCGCGTACGAAGAGGCGGCGCTACTGCTGCCGTATCAGTTGAAAGAGCTGGAGTTCCGCATCGAAGGCGGCGCCAGCGTCACCGGCTTCCTGCACATGCCGGAGAAAGGCGAAGCGCCGTTCCCGACGGTGCTGATGTGCGGCAGCCTCGATACGCTGCAGACCGACTATCATCGCCTGTTCCGCGACTACCTGGCGCCGCACGGCATCGCCATGCTGACGCTCGACATGCCGTCGATCGGCTCCTCCTGCAAATGGAAGCTGACGCAGGATTCCAGCTACCTGCACCAGCAGGTGCTGATCCAGCTGGCCTCGGTGCCGTGGGTGGATCATCAGCGGGTGAGCGCCTTCGGCTTCCGCTTCGGCGCCAACGTGGCGGTGCGGCTGGCCTACCTGGAGCCGCAGCGGCTGCGCGGCGTAGCCTGCCTGGGGCCGGTGGTGCATCGCCTGCTGTGCGACAGCAGCACCCAGCTGAACGTACCGGACATGTATATGGACGTGCTGGCCAGCCGCATGGGCATGGCCAACGCCTCCGACAACGTGCTGAAGGTGGAGCTGAACAGCTACTCGCTGAAAATGCAGGGGCTGCTGGGGCGCCGTTGCCCGACGCCGATGATCTCCGGCTACTGGGAGCGCGATACGCTCAGCCCGAAAGAGGAGTCGCAGCTGATCGTCACCTCCTCGGTGAGCGGCAAGCTGGTCGCCATCCCACGCACCCCGGTTTACGACAGTTTTCACCGGGCGTTGCTGCAAATGTCCGGCTGGCTGAAGGACAAAATGCGTTAATTAGTTGCTAAATTTTAACAGTTTGTTAAAAAGAGTGGTCTACATTGAGGAGGTTAGAGAATGACGTTACCGAGTGGTCACCCTAAAAGCCGACTAATGAAACGTTTTGCCAGCTTGGGGCCGTACCTGCGTGAAGGGCAATGTGAAAACGACCGTTTTTTCTTTGATTGTTTGGCCGTCTGCGTCAATGTAAAGCCCGCTCCGGAGAAGCGCGAGTTCTGGGGCTGGTGGATGGAGCTGCAGGCGGAAGAGGCGCGCTTCACCTATTCGTACCAATTCGGCCTGTTCGACAAAGAAGGCGACTGGACGGCGCAAAACATTAAGGATGATGAAGTGAACGCCAAGCTGGAAGACACCCTGCGCGACTTCCATCGCCGCCTGGGCGAGCTGCTGGCGACCATGGAACTGGGGCTGGAACCCGCCGACGATTTCAAAGAAAAACTGATCAAACTCTCCGCCTGACCCCGTTTGACCACGTATTGTGCTGATTTCGCGTTGTGCCTGTTGGCATAACGCGTCTCTCCTGTTACAAAGACCTTTGCACTCTTCTTCTCATCATTACATACGGCAGAAATACTATGAACGGCAGCCAGACATTGGTTGTGAAATTGGGCACCAGCGTGTTGACCGGCGGATCGCTGCGTCTGAACCGCGCCCACATCGTCGAATTGGTGCGCCAGTGCGCGCAGCAACACGCCGCGGGCCACCGCATCGTCATTGTCACCTCCGGCGCCATCGCCGCCGGGCGCGAACACCTGGGCTACCCCGAGCTGCCCGCCACTATCGCTTCCAAGCAGCTGCTGGCGGCGGTGGGGCAGAGCCGCCTGATCCAGCTATGGGAACAGCTGTTTTCCATTTACGGCATCCACGTCGGGCAGATGCTGCTGACGCGCGCCGATCTGGAAGACCGCGAGCGCTTTCTCAACGCGCGCGACACCATGACGGCGCTGCTGGACAACCGCATCGTGCCGGTAATCAATGAGAACGACGCCGTCGCCACCGCCGAAATCAAGGTGGGCGACAACGATAACCTGTCGGCGCTGGCGGCCATTCTGGCCGGGGCCGACAAACTGCTGCTGCTGACCGATCAGCAGGGCCTCTACACCGCCGATCCGCGCAACAACCCGCAGGCCGAACTGATCCGTGAAGTGCACGGCATCGATGACGCGCTGCGCGCCATCGCCGGCGACAGCGTCTCCGGCCTGGGCACCGGCGGCATGGGCACCAAGCTGCAGGCGGCCGACGTGGCCTGCCGCGCCGGCATCGACGTGGTGATCGCCGCCGGCAGCAAGCCGGGCGTGGTGGCGGACGTGATCGAAGGCAAACCGGTGGGCACCCGTTTCCACGCGCTGGAAACCCCGCTGGAAAACCGCAAACGCTGGATCTTTGGCGCGCCGCCGGCCGGCGAGATCACCGTCGACGACGGCGCGGTGGAAGCGATGATGGCGCGCGGCAGCTCGCTGTTGCCGAAGGGCATTCGCGACGTGAAGGGTGACTTCTCGCGCGGCGAAGTGATCCGCATCCGCAACCTGGCGGGGCGCGATCTGGCGCACGGCGTCAGCCGCTACAACAGCGATGCGATGCGCATGATCGCCGGGCACCACTCGCAGGAAATCAGCGAAATCCTCGGTTATGAATACGGTCCGGTGGCAGTGCACCGCGACGATATGATTGTCAGTTAAGGAGTGAGCATGCTGGAGCAGATGGGGAAGGCCGCCAAGCAGGCCTCCTGGCAGCTGGCGGTGCTGAGCACGGCGAAGAAGAATCAGGTGCTGTCGGTGATGGCCGACAGGCTGGAAGCCGACAGCGAAGCGATCCTGTTGGCGAACGAACAAGACATGGCGCAGGCGCGGGCCACCGGCATGAGCGAAGCGCTGCTCGATCGCCTGCTGCTGACCCCGGCGCGGCTGGCGGCGATCGCCAACGACGTGCGCCAGGTGTGCCGCCTGAACGATCCGGTCGGCCACGTGCTGGACGGCAACCTGCTGGACAGCGGGCTGAAGCTGGAGCGCCGTCGGGTGCCGCTCGGCGTGATCGGCGTGATTTACGAGGCGCGCCCCAACGTCACCATCGACGTCGCCAGCCTGTGCCTGAAAACCGGCAACGCGGTGATCCTGCGCGGCGGTAAAGAGACGCACAACACCAACCAGGCAACGGTGAAAGTGATCCAGCAGGCGCTGGAACAGTGCGGCCTGCCGGCGGCGGCGGTACAGGCGATCGACAGCCCGGATCGCGCGCTGGTGAACGAGCTGCTGCGCCTGGATCGCTATGTCGACATGCTGATCCCGCGCGGCGGCGCCGGCCTGCACAAGCTGTGCCGCGAGCAATCGACCATCCCGGTGATCACCGGCGGCATCGGCGTGTGCCACACCTACGTGGATGCCGACGTCGATTTCGACAAGGCGCTGACGGTGATTGAGAACGCCAAGATCCAGCGCCCGAGCGCCTGTAACTCGCTGGAAACGCTGCTGGTGAACCGCAGCATCGCCGCTGAGTTCCTGCTGGCGCTGAGCGCCAAAATGGCGGCGGCGGGCGTGACGCTGCACGCGGCGGAAAACGCGCTGCCGCTGTTGCAGGGCGGCCCGGCGACGGTGGTGCCGGTGAACGCGGAGGATTACGACGACGAATGGCTGTCGCTGGATCTGAACGTGTTGCTGGTGGACGATATCGATCAGGCCATCGACCACATCCGCACCCACGGCACCAACCACTCCGACGCGATCCTCACCCGCTCGCTGAGCAGCGCCGAGCACTTCGTGCGCGCGGTGGACTCCTCGGCGGTGTACGTCAACGCCAGCACCCGCTTCACCGACGGCGGCCAGTTCGGCCTGGGCGCGGAAGTGGCGGTGAGCACCCAGAAACTGCACGCCCGCGGCCCGATGGGCCTGGACGCGCTGACCACCTACAAGTGGATTGGCTACGGCGACGATCTGGTGCGCAGCTAAGGCCGGATTGCGGTCATAAAGACGTCAGGGCGCAGCGTGCTGCGCCCTGAGTGTTTTTGGGGGGCGCGGCAGTATCACTGCTTGCAAAACAACCAAACGCCCCGGCGGCTATTGACTCATTTCGCGCGCAGGTCTACCTTGTTCAACGCACTTCCGGCTTGCCTCGCAGGCCCGGCTCGATGCCGATATAGCTCAGTTGGTAGAGCAGCGCATTCGTAATGCGAAGGTCGTAGGTTCGACTCCTATTATCGGCACCATCTCAATATCCCAGACATTCGAGAAAGCAAAATAATTATAAAATGCAGTCGCATCATGATGTATTTGAGAAAACCACCAGGTTGGAACTATGCGAATAAGATCGCGTTTGTCTGGCGACAGAAAATGTCGTTGATTGTATAATCAAGGAAAGTTATTCATTGGCTCTAGATGTTGCTAATTTATTGAGCTGATTGTTAGGAAAAAGGTATTCTAAATAAAAATCAATGGGTTATTTTTCTTTTTGTCACAAACGTGCGCTGATTAATCACATCCTGTTTTTCTTCATCGCTGGCAACATGTTGTAACTTCTTTACGCCCTCAATTTTATTTCCCATTGTTCGTAAATTTTACAAGCACTGTTTTAGCCGATATCCAAATGTCTTCACGTGGCTTATTCATTTTGCGAAACATCGTAGGGGAAACGCCATAGTGGTTTTTAAAGATGCGACAGAAAGCCTGCTGTTCCAGATAACCATATTCAAGTGCAATGTCTATGATCTTCCTGTCTGTAGATAAAATCATTTTCGCCGCCTCTGTCATTTTTCTTGACCTGATGTAAGACTTCATCGATATACCGGCCAAAGCACAGAACTTACGTTGAACATACCATCTGGAATATCCAGTTTTATCAATCAGGTTGATGATATTTACCGGTTGCTTGAGATGCATTTCCAACAGATTGATAACGCTATTAATAAATATTCTAGACTGTTCAATTTTGCTCATTTCCATTGCATCGGCTCCCGATATCTTCACCTGTTGGCGTTATTGAAATCTCGATTATTGCTTAACTTTGTCAAGATGTTATCAATTTCTGTTTTTTTATTTTCGGGTTAATGCTACTCCGTAGGTAACTATTTGAATTTCAATGTTATTGCGTCGTTTTTTTGTCGAGCCGATTTTGAATGAAGTCATGCTGACTTTATTTTTAATCGCCTGATATGTACTATCGTCGTTTTTTGTTTATTCTTTAAATAAAAAAGTGCTAAACTTTATTATATTGTTTTTACTTGGTTAGCGTGACTGAATAGCAGGTTAATATATGGAAGAAAAAAGAATTTTAATCATCGAGGACGATATGCATGCTGCAGAAGTCCTGGAAGCTTATCTAAAAAGAGAGTGCTTTGCCGTTGCTAAGGTAGGGGATGGTGTTAAAGGGCTTGAGATGGTTTTTTCCTGGCAACCTGACTTGGTTTTATTAGACGTCATGCTACCGGGAATAAATGGCAATGAAATATTGGCACGTGTGCGTAGAAAGAGTGATGTGCCGGTCATCATGGTGACGGCAATCGGCGAGATTCAGGATAAGATCTCCTCGTTGAGGCACGGCGTTGATGATTACATCGTGAAACCCTATAACCCGGGAGAGGTCGTTGCTCGGGTTCATGCTGTGCTGAGAAGAGCGACTGCTTTAAATATAAAATCTGAGCTTATTATTTGTGGCCCGGTAGAACTTGATGAAGAGGCGATGCTGGTTCACGTCTGCCCCGCTGAAAACATTAAAATTGCAGTTGATCTCACACCGACTGAGTTCTTACTGTTATCTGTGCTAATGCGTGCGCCTAAAAGAGCATTTTCCCGCCAAACATTGTTAAATATGTGTTTGCCGGAAAGTGATGCATTTGAGCGGGTTGTCGATACGCATATTTATAATTTGCGCAAAAAGCTCAATTCGGTAGGGGTGGATGATGTACTGCTGACCGTTAGAGCGATGGGCTACAGGTATTGGAATAAATGAATAAGAAAAGCAAAAGAGTTTCGCTTTGGAAGTGGATTTGCGTGAGGGTAATTTCTCAATCTGTCGGGGTGATTGTTATTATTGCACTCTGTATGTGGTTGCGCTATGCCATTTATAGTACCTGGGTTTTATATCATGAAATGCCGGCGGATGTCCGAAAGGAATTCCTGTACTTGCTTAATAATCCCAATGAGGATTTATATAGATTTTATAGCCTTTTTCACTACTGGTATGGCATTGACTTTGCTAATCCATCGATCACGTCGGGGGATTGGATTATGCTGGCTATTTTGGTGGTTGTCGCCATACCTCTCATGGTCTTACTGGGGCTCTATATGTCGCGGCCGTTGGCGAAGCAATTTTCCTACCTGGTCGCTGCCGCGAGAAAAGTCGCCGAGGGAGATTTCTCTGTGCAAGCAAAATTAGAAGAGAAAGCGCCGGAAGAACTTCTTACTCTAACTCACGATTTCAATGAGATGACCAAAAAACTGACTTATTATGAAGGGGAGTTGCGTGCTTCTCATATCGCTATGGCGCATGAATTACGCTCGCCGTTGACGGCTTCAATCGCACGCCTTCAGGGAATTATGGATGGCGTTTTTGAGCCGGACAAGCATCAGTTAAATCTGGTCATGCAGCCCTTGACCAGCCTAAATCGCCTTATTGATGATCTTCAAACGCTGTCCTTGTCGCAAGCCGGGGCGTTATCATTAGAAAAATACCACGTTAATTTGTGCGAGTTGATTCAGGAGCGTTTGCAATGGCTAAAGGCTGAAGTTTCTCAGGGAGATTTCACGATTGAATTTGAAAGTCCTGCTCCCGTATTCGTCTACGCCGATCCATTCCGAATTGGGCAAGTTGTTACGATTCTCATAAAAAATGCAATGCGCTACGCGTATTCCGGCAAGAAACTGACAATCACGGTTAATCATTTTAATAATGAGGTTGTCGTCTGTTTTCGTGATTATGGGCCGGGCGTCAGTGAAGCGTTTTTACCTTTGATGTTCGAGCGTTTTTCACGGGAAGAAAGTTCTCGATCGAGAAATCTGGGGGGGAGTGGGCTTGGGCTTTCTATCGCCATGGCGATAAGTCGGGAGCACGGCGGCAGTCTCAGTGCTCAGAATCATCCTGACGGTGGGATGCTATTTCAACTAATTCTTCCAATGAAAATAGAGTCTTGATGATTCCTTGAAAAAGCATGGACTAAATCTACACATAAAAAAGGTTTAATTCTTCGACAGACTATCAGGAGAATGTCTTATGTCAGTAGGTTTGTTCAGGTTAATAAGTACGGTCAAGAGCGTGTTTCTATTTCAATATTGGAAACTGTTTATTATTCCCCTGTTCGTTTTTTTGGCGGGATGTGATGATAAAGCACAGACACAGGAGGTGCCTACACGTTCCGTACGAACGCTTGTCGTCGATAATCCGGTTGGCGGAGTCTTAATAAAGCATACCGGAGAAATTCGCCCCCATGAGGAGTCTCAGCTCTCGTTTCGCATTGACGGCCGGCTCCTCAGCCGCCCAGTCGATGTGGGGGACAAATTAAAGGCGGGGCAAACGATCGCGACGTTGGAGCCCAGAAATAACGAGAGTCAGGTGCGCAGTGCGCAGGCCGAACTGGCCGGTGCCGTTTCTTCAGAGCGCCTGGCTGCTCTCAATTTCAGGAGGCTGCAATCATTGATCAAAACCGGTGCTATCGCGCAGGCTCAGGTTGATGAGGCTAAGGTCAATCTTGAAGTCGCTGCGGCAAAACGCGTCTCTGCTCAATCGAATTTGAAAATCGCTCAGGAGCAATTGGGTTACACCCGTCTGGTTGCGCCGTCGGATGGCGTAGTGACTTCGGTTAACCTGAACCCTGGCCAAACTGTCAGCGCAGGGCAGGGGGTCGTTACGCTCTCACTCAATCAGGGAGTGGATGCCGTATTTGACGTTCCAGAAGCTATTTTGTACAGCAATCTGTCCGATAATAAAGTCAAGATTGCGCTGCTTTCCGATCCTTCCGTCGTGACTGAGGGCGTGATCCGAGATGTGAATCCACAGGCGGATAAGCAGACGCGGACCTGGCGAGTCAGAGTCTCGCTGCCGAACCCTCCAGAGAAAATGGCTTTGGGCGCGACGGTGCAGGGAAGTATCGTGATCCCGGGGCAGGCAGCGTTTGTTCTGCCGGCGTCTGCGATGACCCGTGATGGCGCGGATCCTGCCGTTTTAATTGTTCAACCGGATACATCGACCTTGGCGTTGCGCAAAGTTAACGTTATTCGCTATAGCTCCGAGGACGTGTTTATTGCTGATGGCCTCAAACCTGGTGACAAGGTGGTGATCGCCGGCGTGAGTAAGTTACGGCCTGGGGAGAAAGTGAGTTTGGAGGATAAATTCTGATGAATGCCTCTGAACCCGAGAAGTTTAACCTGTCTGCCTGGGCGCTTGCCAATCAGCAACTGGTTGCCTTTTTTATGTTGGTTCTCACCATTGCCGGGGTGATGAGCTATTACAACTTGCCGCGTAATGAAGATCCGGCGTTTACCATTAAAACGGCGGTGGTTTCCGCGAGTTGGCCTGGGGCTTCTGTGGAGGATACCGTCAATTTCGTGACCGATCCGTTGGAGAAGAAACTTCAGGAAGTTCCTTATCTTGATTATTTGGAGAGTTACAGCCGGCCCGGCGAGTCGGTTATTTTTATCTATCTGCGTGATAATACGCCGCCGGAGAAAGTCAAAGAACTGTGGTATACGGTCAGAAAAAAAATAAAGGACGTTTCCCCTCAGCTTCCTGCCGGTGTCAGTTCACCTGCCGTCAACGATGAATTTGATGATACCTACGGCACCATCTATGGCTTTACGCGTGAAGGATTCAGCGAGCGCGAACTGCGCGATCTGGTTGATAAAGTTCGCACGGACGTCTTAACGCTGCCAGACGTCGGGAAAGTGAACCTGCTGGGCGTAAAAGAAGAGCAGGTCATCTTATCATTCTCACCGCAGAAAATTGCGGGCATGGGGCTGACGCTCGACCAAATCAAGAACGCCATCAGCGCGCAAAACGCCGTGACTCCGGCGGGAGAAATCAGAACCGACAAAGATAAAGTCATGTTGAGAGTCAGCGGTGCTTTCGCATCGGAAGAAAGCCTCAAACAGCTGACACTGCATATTCAGGATAAATTCGTTCCTCTGACGGATATTGCGACCATCTCTCGCGAGGCGGTCGATCCGCCGACGCCGGCCTTCAGGGTTAACGGGGAGTCGGCGATTGGCCTGGCCATCTCCATGGCCCCTACAGGCAATATGCTGGATTTCGGCAAAGCGCTTAACGAAAAGATGGATGATATCTCCAGCCGCTTGCCTGCGGGTATCAACGTGCTGAAAGTGGCCGATCAGTCGACGGTGGTGCATGACGCGGTGGGGAGCTTTATGAAAGTGCTCCTTGAGGCGGTTGTCATTGTGCTGGCTGTGTCTTTCTTGTCATTAGGCACTCGTGCCGGGTTAGTGGTTGCAGCATCCATTCCGCTGGTGCTGGCCATGACATTTATCGGTATGGAAATTGCCGGCATAGGCATACAGCGCATCTCCCTCGGTGCGTTAATTATTGCGCTGGGGTTGCTGGTCGATGATGCCATGATCACGGTAGAGATCATGATGTCGCGTCTGGAGAAAGGAGACCCTGTCAAAAAGGCGGCGACAAAAGCCTGGACGACGACGGCTTTCCCGATGCTGACCGGTACATTGGTCATGATCGCCGGTTTTATCCCGGTCGGTTTCGCAACGTCGAGTGCGGGGGAATACTGTTATTCTCTGTTTATGGTGGTGCTGATTTCACTTATCAACTCATGGATTGTTGCCGTACTTTTTTCACCGCTGATAGGCGTGTGGCTTTTACCTAAGGTGATGAAGGAACACGCCCATGGTAAAGGTAAAGTCATGCAAAAGTACGAAAGTGCATTGCGATATATCCTTAAGCGCCGAGGGATGACCGGCATCGTGGCGGTTCTGTTGCTGGCCATTGCTTTTATCGGATCCTCGCACATGGAAGAGGAGTTCTTTCCTGCTTCTGACAGGCCGGAGTTGCTCGTCAGTCTGACTCTGCCGAGAAATGCCGTGCAGGAAGACACGGCGCGGGAAGCCATTCGCTTGGAGGAAATCCTCAAGAAGGATCCCGATATTGATCATTTTACGACGTACGTTGGATCGGGTGCCGTGCGGTTTTATTTGCCGATGGACCTGTTGCTTGATAACGAAAATATCGCTCAATTGGTTGTGGTCACCAAGGGACTTGAAGAGCGCGATGCCGTGAAGTCCAGGCTTGAAAAAATTCTGCAAAAAGATTTCGGCCATCTTGTTACGCGTGCTTCGCCGTTGGAGCTGGGGCCCCCGGTAGGTTGGCCGTTGAAATATCGCGTTTCCGGTCCGGATCTGACTAAAATCCGTGAGATATCCATGGAGTTGGCGGGGAAATTGGGTGACAACCCGCAGACAAGAGAGGTCAACCTTACTGCGGGAGAACCGCAACGAGAACTCTATATAACGCTTAATCAGACGGAAGCAAGGGCCTTGGGATTAAGCTCTCAGGATGTCGCCAGCGCCCTTGCTGAAATGTATTCGGGGTCCGCTGTAACGACGATCAGGGACAGAAACCGCCAGGTTAACGTTGTGCTGCGGGCTTCAGAAAATACGCGGAGAGACATTGAAACCGTCGCGGATTTGCAATTAACGACGGCCGATGGGCGCGTTGTGCCATTAAAGCAGATCGCAACGATAGGCTATACGTTGGCCGAACCTATTCAGTGGCGGCGGCAACGAGAGCCTTTCATTACGGTGCAAACGGATATTGCGCCAGGGCTGAATGCGTCCGGCGTATCCAAGAGTTTGGCGCCTGTTGTCGATGAATTACGCAAAAGTCTGCCTCCGGGATATCACATTACCGAGGGGGGAAGCGTCATTGAAGCCATGAAAGGCAACCGTTCCGTATTCGCGGTTCTGCCAGTGACCTTATTGGTGATGCTGATCTTGCTGATGGTGCAGTTGCGTAGTTTCTCACGCATGATGCTGGCGCTGTTGATTGCCCCCTTCGGTTTGATTGGCGTTGTCGCCGCTATGTTACCCACCGGAACGCCAATGGGGTTTGTGGCGATTCTTGGCGTGATTGCGTTGGCGGGGATGATTATCCGCAATGCCGTGATCCTTATTGAAGAAGTGGAAATAAACAGGGCGCAAGGTGCGGATAATACTGAGGCGATCGTCGAGGCGTCACTGCATCGTTCCAGACCGATACTCTTGACGGCTTGTGCAGCAATATTAGGGATGATACCTATCGCGCATCAGGTATTTTGGGGGCCTATGGCCTATGCCATTATTGGTGGGCTATTCGTTGCCACCCTATTTACCCTGACGGTATTGCCGGCTGCCATCAGCGCTGTTCTGCAATGGGAGAAGTCTCGATAGAACTTACCCCCGGAGATAGCTCCGGGGGACACTTTAAAAGGAGGTGGAAAGATGTTTGAGTTATTTAAACTTATTGGGCTAGGGTTGGTTTTATTACTGCCGCTGGTAAACCCATTGACCACTGTGGCTCTTTTTCTTGGGCTTTCAGGCGACATGTCTGAACAAGAAAAAAAGAAGCAGTCAGCTATGGCAGCTTTCTATGTCTTTGTGATTATGATGGTTGCATGGTATGCCGGTAAGGCTGTTATTAATACCTTTGGCATATCCATTCCGGGATTACGAATTGCAGGTGGAATGATCGTTGCCTTTATTGGGTTTAACATGCTGTTTCCGCAGGATGTGAATAAGCCTCAAAGTGGCGAGAAGGGAAAAACCAAAAATATAGCATTTATCCCCTTGGCAATGCCCAGTACGGCAGGCCCGGGTACCATTGCTATGTTGATCAGTGCCGCGTCGACATTCAGCGCTGAAACATCGCATCTGGATTTGTGGGTCGCCTATACCGCGCCCCCCCTGATTGCGATAGCTATTTCTCTGATTTTATGGGTGTCTCTGCGGGCGTCACTGGGTGTTATGAAGCTTGTAGGAACATCGGGAATCGATGCTATTTCCCGAGTGATGGGATTCCTGCTGGTCTGTATGGGGGTTCAGTTTGTTATAAATGGCGTCATTGAGCTCGTCACAATGCAATAAACGTGAACGCTTCAGTGTCTGATATGCATGAAGTTGCGCATATCAGACGAGAATAATATCTAAAACCTTATATTTATATCAGTTCTGATAATGCTCTGATGCTCTTGGCTGCCATAAAGCTTTTTTGCATGGACAATGCTGTGAGCGCCGGTGGTAATGACTGTCGTCATGCTATTATTTTTTTTATCAAAAAGTTCCCAAATAAGGTGGGAACTTTTTTTACTTTTTCTTTTATTCTGGTGCGTCGTCAACAGGCCTAATCCCGAATCTGATCCCATCACCATAAGCCGCCATCGGTGCATTATGGCTGTTGATTGCCATTTCAGGGGGACAGCACTTTGGCGATAGCCTGAGCTTCCTGCTGCCAGCCCTGCGCCAGGGTGCGCACCAGGGCATCATAGCCGTCCTCGCCCTGTTTCAATTCCAGGCTGAAAGGCCGTTTGATCAAACGCCCCTGGCGGTTCAGCA
>NZ_JBJZOU010000008.1:0-68733 GCF_057808395.1 Serratia sp. TSO36
CATATCGCCCACCATCTTGTTGTAAGCCGGCGAACCAGGCTGGAACCCTTTCATGCTGCGGTTCAGCTCCAGCAGGGTTTTCTGCATGTCCTGCGGCAGCGCCTGCATCTCTTTGCTGGCGATGATGCCGTTCAGCGACTTCATGGTTTGCTGCGTCGATTTCATGGTTTTCTGACTTTCCGCCAGCGTCTTGGTCGCTTCGTTGATCATCGGATTGATCGGCATCGCGTTGATCTTGTCCAGCGTCTGCATCAGTTTCTGCTGGATCTGCGCCAGCCCGCCGCTGGTGGTCGGCATCAGCGGATAACCGAACAGCTCGCGCGGCCCTTTCCACGGTTTCTCCTGCGGATAGAAGTCGAGATCGATGTACAGCGAACCGGTCAGCAGGTTGGCGGACTTCATCGAGGCGCGCATGCCGCGCGATTCCGCGTCTTTCAGGTGCGCCTCTATATCGACGTTGTCCCCCAGCTGTTTATGAAGCCGATCGGGCTCAATGCGGATCAACACCGGAATGCGGTAATCGTTGTTCAGGCGCTGCGCCATGCCCTCTTTGTAGAACGGCACCTGCGCCACCGTGCCCAGACGAATGCCGCGGAACTCGACCGGGGCGCCCGGCTGCAGGCCGCGCACCGAATCGGAAAAGAACAGCAGGTAGTCCTTATGCACGGTATACAGCGAATCCTGCGTGCTGCGCTGGTTGTCGAACAGCTGGTACTCCGCCTTCTCTTTCGCCAGTTCGCCGCGATCCCAGCCCTCCGGCACGTCAAAACTGACGCCGCCGCTGAACAGGGTAGTCAGCGACCCCATCTCCACCCGCATGCCCTGCGCCGACATGTCGAACGCCACGCCGCTGTCTTTCCAGAAGCGCACGTTGGTGGTGACCAGCTGATCGTAAGGCGCGGTAATGAACAGCTGATAGCGCATGGCGCGCGTTTTGGGATCGAAATAGCTGGTTTCCACCGAGCCGACGCGGTAGCCGCGGAACAGCACCGGATCGCCGGCGTTGAGCTGGCCCGATTTTTCGCTGTCCAGCACGATGCGCAGCCCTTTGGCATCCGGAGAGGCCAGCGGCGGCGCGTCGAGCAGTTGATAGTTGTCTTTGCCGTCTTTGCCCTTGTTGCCCGGCTGCAGTTCGATATAGGCGCCGGAGAGCAGCGTGCCCAGCCCGGAGACGCCTTCACGGCCGATCTGCGGCTTCACCACCCAGAAGGCGGAGTCCTGGCGCAGCAATTTCTCCATGCCGGAATTAAGGCGCGCCTGCACCATCACCTTGCTCAGATCCTCGCTCAGCGTGACGGTTTCCACCACGCCGACGTCCACGCTGCGGCTTTTGATTTTGGTTTTACCCGCTTCCAGCCCTTCCGCCGTCGTGGTGACCAGCGTCACTACCGGCCCCTGATGGCTGAAGTGGTAAAACAGGATCCAGGCGCCGATCAGCGCGGTCACGATGGGAATGATCCACACCGGCGACCAGCGCTTGATCTTCTCGACGTCCGCGACGCTATGATTATTTTCCGTCACCTTGCGGCTCCTTGTTGATTGTTTCACTTGCGCGATCCCAGGTCAGCCGGGGATCAAATGTCATGGCGGCGAACATGGTGAGGATCACCACCAGCGCGAACAGCACGGCGCCCGTCGCGGGGTAAATGCTCATCAACTGCCCCATTCGCACCAGCGCCGACAATACGGCGATCACAAACACGTCGATCATTGACCAGCGGCCAACGAATTCGACCACTTCATAAATCAGATGCATGCGCTCGCTGTCGGCACGCGGTTTCTTCCTGCCGTTCGCATCCCAGCACAGCCAGCCGATCGCCAGCATTTTCAGCGACGGCACCATGATACTGGCGATGAAAATCACCAGCGCCACCGGATAAGAGCCGTCGCCCCACAGCAGGATCACCCCCGCCATGATGGTGGAGTTCATCTTGTTGCCCAGCGCCTCGGTCACCATGATCGGCATCAGGTTGGCCGGAATGTACAGCATGACGGAGGTCACCAGCAGCGCCAGCGTCCACTGCAGGCTGTGGCGGCGACGTACGTAGCCGTTGGTGTGGCAGCGCGGGCAGCGCACCTGATTGGCCGGCAGGATCGCCGTGCAGCAGGCGCAAGAGCGCACGCCCTGCCGCATGCCGGTGCGCCCCACCGTCAGCGGGCGGTCGATGCGCGGTGCCGGTTCGATGTCCTGCCACAGCCAACGCCTGTCCACGCACTGGAAGGCGCGCACCTGCAGCAGGCAGAACAGGCAATAAGGCACGAAGCTGCTGCCGATGCCGATATCGCCGTAGGCCATCAGCTTGACGAAGCTGACCAGCACCCCGGCGAGGAAAATTTCCACCATGCACCAGGTCTTGAACTGGAACAGCACCCGGGCCATCCACGCTTTCAGCCCCAGCGGCAAACGCACTTTGGCACACAGCAGAATGATCGCCACCATGCAAAACGCCGGGATCAGCTGCACGAACACCATAAACAACGTGGCCATGCTGGCGTAGTCTTCCGCCACCATGACTTCCGGAATTTGAATCAGCCGGATTTCATTGCCGATGCCGGCGACGCGCATGTTGATAAACGGGAAAATGTTGGCCAGCACCAGCATGAACAGGGCGCTGAGGGCGTAACCGATCGGCCGCTTGCGCGGCTCGTCCCAGCGGGCGCTGAGCGTGGTTTTGCAGCGCGGGCAGACCGCTTTGCTGCCATAGGCCAGCGGCGGCAGCGCCACCAGCATGTCGCACTGCGGGCAGAGCGTCTTATTCTGTGACGACGCGTCGATGTGCGGTGGCGCTGGCCGATTGACGGATGGCAACATGGTTTTCTCTGGAGTAGGGGGGCAACGCACGGGTACCTTGACTTAAAAAAACGTTCCCAAGAATGATCATGATAGTTTCATTAAGCGTTTTTCGCGCAGAGGCGGGGCGTATTAAGCGTGCGAACTTGCTCTGCAATATCATCTATGATTTGAAAACGTCGGCGATACTCCGCGCGTTTTTTGCTGGGAATATGCTCCAAAGATTTTCTTTCAAACGCCAAGGGTAGTTGCCAGCGCCACGAACTCTGTTTTACCCCACCTATCAACGACCAGAAATCGTCGTAGCTGGCATGTAAATGCCGACCTTTGCTCATTCGATACCTCATTGAGCGAAAAACGTGTCCATTATCGCTGACTCCATAAATAGCACGCACCTCGGTGAAATTAGCGAAGTGGCTAATAAACTCCATCAAAACACGTTTGGGGAAAATGCCAGACAGAGCACGTGTAGCATCTTTGATGGCTTCGTGCGGTATGTGCCGTCCGGGGCCTTGTAGGCCGCCAATGATGAGATTCCATTCAGCCCCTTCGGATACGACCGAAAAGGTCACGCTGGCAAGTAACTCTTTATTGTCGCCACGCAACCATAGTGTTGATTCGCCTTCTCGTTCGGCTTTGTGCGCACAAGAGGCCGAAATGGTAAAACGAGCCTCCTCTCTGCCGGTGAATTCCGCCAAGATCGTTTCTTCTCGAGATATCAGCGCGTTGGACAGTGCTTTGTTACTGAGAGATGACACATACCGATAATGGCTGACAATTGCCGATGCACGTTGTTTGGCATTGAGGTTGCGCATCAGGTATTGCCGGTGCGTTTTACAAGGGAATGTGTTTTGATGATATAATATCGATTTTAAATCACTCTGTTGAGTTAAAATGGATAGTGCCTTTTTAGTCGGTGAATAGTATAAAATAAGTCGAAGTAAGAACTTTGCACGGAAGCTCTTCTTCCTCCAGACAGGGTCTGGGACGATCTGTCCCGAGAGTAATTCGTAGATAATGTTTTTTTTCAAGATTCATATCCTACAAGTACTATTCTTTAACTTTTACGTGTTTGTTTGTTGGCGGTTTTTCGCCATTTTAGTAGATAATTGTTAATTTATTGTCTGCTATTTATCAAGGTTTGATGGAGAAGGTGTTTTTAAGGCTGGTAGTATGTCACTGTTGTGTTTTTTATATGGTTTCATCTATATGGTTATTGATGTTTGCTCTTTTAAACACAGTGGTCTTAACATTGCAGACATAATGAGCCACGGAGGGGAGCTTTAATTCCCTTACTTAGGGTGTTGTTGAAATTAGAATGTAATAACGTACTTAGAGTGCAGCGTAGGTGGTTAGGATATGTTTTTTTTCTGGATGATAACGATTTTATCGGTAAGCAGGCTTATTAAATGAGTACGGAGGAATAGCGCATAGTCAAATCAATGCGATTTTTTAAGGCTATTAAAAACAATGAGTTGATTGTTTTTTTCCACTCTTGTTGTCGATACACCTCCTTGCTATCTCCCATTTGTCTACCTTTTCGCCGGTTAAACAACCGTTTAATTAATCACTGTTATAATTACCTCTGTTGAGCCTTGATGGATGAATGTTTTCTCCTCAAGCATTGCGATGCGGCGCTCTCTGGAGCGGCATCCGTTTTTTGGACATGCCGGTGGTTCGGTGAGAAGTAAGGAGAAGTGTACTATGAGCAGAAAAGACAAGCTCGCGGCGGCCCTGCTGGCCATCTTCCTGGGTGGGCTGGGCATTCACAAGTTTTACTTAGGGATGAAGTGGTGGGGGCTGTTCTACCTGCTGTTCTGCTGGACGGGGATCCCGGCGATTGTCGGCTTTATCGAAGGCATTATTTATCTGTTCCAATCGGAAGAGAAATTCAATCAGAAATATAATCCGGGTCTGATTTAATGCTTTGCTGACGGCGCTTCCTGTTAAGGGAAGCGCCGTTTTTCGTTCCGTTACTGTTTCTTCATCATCTTGCCGCGCATTTCTTCACTCATCATTTTATTCGAGCTGGAGATCACGCAGTTATATTGCTTGCCTTGGTTAATGACCATAAAGGTGCTGACCGGATTTTTAAAATCCTTGTCGATGGTGAAATAAATATACGCCTGCGGCAGCGCGGCCGGTTTAAAGGCGCCGAAGGCATACACATCCGCCAGGCCTAGCGCGGAGAGATCGACCGTCAGCTCCATCGGCTGTTTATCGTTTGGCGATGGGAACATCGATTTGGCCGACATCATCATGGTGCTGCTGTTGATGGTGTAATCGGTTTTGACCTTCATGCCCATATATTTCGATTCCGGCATGGAAAGTTCTTTTTTGCAGGCGGCGTCGTGCTGCGGCGCCGGGCTGCCGTTTTCCATCACGGCGTGCACGTGTTCCAGCGTCACTTCCGCGTTGCCGGTGGTAGGCTGCGCATCGGCCGCGTAAGCCGCGCCGCTGAAGGCGGCCACAGAGGTAAGGATAATGCCTGTAACGATTTTCATTGTCGCTCTCCGGAATGCTAATAATGATATTAATTGCGGTGTGTAGCCTATTGGCCTGATAAAACGCAAAGTTACTCGTTCCGTGGAGATCAAATATCCTCGGAATTTTTATAGTAAATAGTGTTTCACCCACGCGGTGCGCGAGGTTGGTTTAATTATCTTGAGGGCCTTGCTCTTTTGCCTTTCAGTATGTTTACCTGCATATAAAGAGTATGTCTAAACATAGTCAATGTTTAGAATATGCACAAATTATTGCGGTTTTTTCCCGCTTTAATTCTTCGGTTTTTAATACGGATTTAAATATTGTATTGAGATACATAGAGTTATCTTTTCTACGTTAAAATCACTCAGTGAAACGTTATTTATGTGATCTTCATGGTCACAGAAGTAACGCTGAAATTATTGCCTTTCTATTTAACGGCTAATTATTCATGGCATAGGCTTCAACCCCGCTAACCGCCTGCGCTAGAATCAGGCGGTTTGCTCTTGAAAAAGGATATCGCCATGGCCGCCTGGGCCTTTTTGATCGTCGGTTGGCTGTTGATTTGGCGGGATTACCCGATTTTCGGCGCGTTGTGCATCGCGCTGTTCGCCGTGCTGCAATGGGCGAAATACGCCGCAAAAGGCGAGCAAGACCCCGAAGAGGCCGCAGAGTGGCGCAAGACCGACTGGCGTTCGCAGCCGATTGAAATGACGCACGCCGGCGACAGCGACCGGCAGATTGGCGGCGTGGGGGAGCTGGGCATGGGCGGCCCCAATTTTTGGACGCTGCTGCTGCGCGACGGAGCGATTGTGCATGGCGCCTGTGCCGCGCCGCAGGACGTGGACGGCGGCAGGTTGCGCCTGATCCCGACCCGCAGCCGCGAGGGTGAGGGGCTGACGGTGTACGAACCTGCCGCCCGGGCGATGTACGCGCTACCTGCGCTGACCGATCGCGAGCTGGAAGCCGTGGCCGGCGGTTCCGCCGAGGCGCTGGCGCGGCTGCGGGCGAGCTGTCGGCAGGCGGCGGCCACGCCGCTGCGTCAGGTGCGCGGTCTGTGGGTGCCGCAGTGGGCAGAGGATCCGGCGGATCGTCTGGCGATCGCCTTGCCCAGTGGCCGCGCGCTGGCAGCGCGCTCGACGTTACCGGCGGATTTGCGCCATGCGGACGATCCTGCCGCGCTGCTGCACGCGCCGCCTTATGAGCTGTTGCTGGATAAGCGGCCGACCGATCGCTTGGTGTGCGATCTCGAACGCGTGGCGGAATCGCCGGCGGGCGACGGCTTGAGCGTCGGCGGCTGCCAGTTCCGCGGCGAGCATATCGTCGACGGTCTGTACCATCTGTACTTCGCCGGCGAGTGGTTCAGCCTGCTTTCCTACGCGCACAAACCGGCGGGCGGGCGCGGTTCGGACACCACCTTTTTTGTCGAGCGGGTCGAGCCGCAAGACGGCGGCGTATTCGTGATTGAATGGGACGCCTACAGCGTGGGGCCCGACGGGCGTGCGCCGCGCGTAGCGGCGCCGCCGGTATTGGTTATCGCAGTAAGCTGGCAGGACGCGCCGCTGCAGCTGCCCACGGCCAATAACCGCGTGACCGTGCGCTTGCCCAACGCCACGGCGTAAGGCTTAAGGCAGCACCCTGACTTCGCCGTTGTGCAAGGTCAGCACGGCGATCGGGCTGCCGGGGAAGCACTCCCTAAAGATCCAGTCGCTGGGCCGAAACGCCGCCGCAGGCAGCCCGGCCTGCCACTCTTCCCACTGCGGGGCCGGCTTATCCGGCGGTAAAGAGAAAGAGACCAGCCAACCCGCTTCGCAGCGCACCCTTTGGCCGCTCGGGCGGGTAAAGGTGTGCGCGCTCGCCAGCTCCATTACCGGCGGTAAAACCTCGAAGGCAATGATCGGCACGCCGGCCACGCTCTGCGGCCGAGGAAAACGCACGGCGGTCACGCCGTCCATCGTGATGGGGCTGTTTTCGGTGCCGGGCAGGCGCGGTTCCTGCCGGTTTACCCAGCTGCCTTTCGTCAGCGTGATTTCACCGAACGGTTTGGCTTCGTCGAGCGTCAGGTAGCTGCGCCGATTCCAGCGTTCTTCCGCCCGTTGGCTCTTGAGATCCTGGATGGCGATGCCGATAAGCATCAGCACGAACGCCACCGGGTAGATCGCCAGCGCCGAGGCCAGCAGATAGCCGCCCCAGGAAAGCGGCGGGCGTGGGCGGCCGCAGCGGGCAGAAGCGTAGCGCCAGCCCCACCAGGCGAGCAGGATGCCGGCGAGCAGCAGCGCCAACAACAGCGCCACCAGCCCTGCAACGCCGGCGCCATAACCTAACAGCATGGCAAGTTCCTCATGTTCACGGCGTGGTGGAACGGTAGCGAACGAAGTAGGGCAGCGCCGGGGGCTCCCCGTCATCGCCATAGTGGCTTTCCGGTTCGATCACGGTTTGGCGTGCGTCGTCGCGCCCGTTGTAGCGATACTCCAACGGCTGGCGGTAGCGCACGTCGGATGAGCGCAGATCGAAAATCAGCGAAAGGCGCGCATCGCCGTTATCCGTTTGGGCGACCAGCTTGTCGTTGCCTGCCCACAGCTGATACAGCGATTTATCCCCAGTCTCCAGCAGCACCTTCAGCTGCCCGTCGGATTGATAACGCAGGAGCTGATACAGCCCTCTTTCCAGCGTCTGTGCGATCAGGTAGATGCCGCCATCCGGGGCCTGCGCGCTTTCCGTCACGCGCACCGTGAGCCAATGCGGTTCGGCCACCTCGCCGGTTTTGCCGTTAACGGCGATGTGCAAGGCGCCGGAGCCGAGCACCGGATTCATCCAGAACAGCACGCGATCGCCGTCAACGGCGGTAAAGATCTCGGGTATGGATTTGCGCTTGCCGGAGGCGTAAGCCGTCGGTGAGTCCTCCTCGCCGCGCTCAAAACCCAGCAGCTGACGCGCTTCCAACAACGCCGGCAGATCCAGCGTTTGCCGCCAATGGGCGCCAAAGTCCGGGCTGTAGAATACGCCTTCGGTGCTGATGAGATACAGCGCGCGTTTACCCGGCAGCGCCACCAGTTTGCCGCCGATAAAGGAAGGCCGGTTGTCGTCGCCCTCCGGCCAGGGGATCAGTGCCCCGATGGTGCCCTGTTTCACATCGACCAGCCGGCGCCCCTTGGACAGAAAAAGCACGCACTCCTGCCCGCCGCAAACCGCATCGTGGATAGACTCGTCGAGTTCCCCCAGCATCTGCAATCCCTGCGGGCCGCTGAACAACACCTGGCTGAGATAGTTGGCCGCCCAGCCGTAAAAGCTATTGTAGGCCCCGCGCTCACTCCTTTTGCTGATGAGCAGCAGGGCGCCGTCCTGCGCCGGGTAGCTGTGGATGAGATCGTAATGGGCTATCGTCGGCAATGCTTCGTCGCTCTGGGTCCATTGCCACTGCGCATAGCGTTGTTCAGGGGCGAGGAAATAGACGCCCAACGCGCTGGCCAAAAACAGCGTCAGGATAATAAGGGGTCTTTTATAAAGCGCTAACGTCATCATTTCAGCTCCGTCACCTGTTCCTGCCGCCATAGCCTGCGGCGCAGATTGCGCAGGTATTTAAACGTTTTAAACGTGCGGTGCTGGTCAAAAGAGTAAAGGCGGCAGATCTGGGCGAAGCCCTCGATCAACAGCGCCAGGCCGCTGACCATCAGCATCATTAAGAGAAGAATCGGTGGCAATTCGCTGCCGAGACGCTGCAGGGTCCAGGCATCCAGGTAAAAGCCCGCCGGGGTATCGGCGTTATCCGCCACCGCCAGGCCGAGCACAAAGCACGTCACGATCGCGCCGAGAATGAAGACAACGCGCGCGCACAGGTTAAGGCCGGATTCGGTGAAGTAGCGGCGGCCGCCGATGAGGTAAGTCTGGCGATCGCGGTGGTTGATGATCCCACGCACCGTAGGCAACTCGGGGACGGTGTCGTTCTCGCAATACAGCACCTGCAGCGGATCGCCTTTGGCGATGAAAAGCGGATGTTGCCGACGAAATACCGGATGCAGTTTGGTATTGGGGACGTTGAGCGCACGGGTCGTCAACGCGAAGTGCGTCTCCTTCTGGCGCCACGCATAGGTGTCCAAATACTGCACCTGCCGCGGGATCTCATAGTGGCGGAGTTCGTAGCTCAGGGCGTTGACCGTCTCGATGCCGGAGGCCTCGACGCCGTCGGGGAGGGGGACGTCGGTTTGCTGCGCTGCGGGCACTGACGCGGCGTCTGCACTGACGGCCCGGTATTTGATGCCGGGGATTTTCAGGCTGAGCGATCCGGGCGGCGTGACGTCTTGCCCTTGCAGCACGCGATCCAGCGCCTTGAGCAGGCGCCTGCGGCCGCGATGCCCGATCAGCAGCAGCTCCGAACCGACGAACAGCACCATGCCGATGCCGACAAGGCCGGCGATTACGGCGATAAAGAACAGAACGATGGTCAGCCAGGAATCTTCCCCGTCCATGATGAAAAAGGCTGCCGGAAAACCGCCGGCCAGCGCCGCGCCCAGCACCAGCAGGGCGAAGTATTTCAGCTTGTATTTCAGCGTCCTGTCGGGCTCCAGCCGGCCTTTTGTCTCGTGCAGTAGCCAGTGCAGCCAGTAGCTGCCGTCCTGCAGGCGATGGGCGCCGATCTTCACCCGATCGCCGGTGGCGAGCGTGGCCAGCAGATTTTCGCTGTCGCTGAAGTCGTCACGGTAAAAAAAGAACGTTTGGCCGGCGGCGATGATCCTCACCAGGTTGTCGGGCGCCGTCTGTTGGCAGGCACATTGTTCGACGGTCACATTAAAAAATTGGGTTTGCATGTCATTCCCTGTCGGCGGGCGTGGCCCGAAAATTCATCCCTGGCGCCAAATTATTCAGCGCTTTTTCACCAACGGCAGCATGCGCACCAGCGCATTGTCCTTGACGATGTAGTGGTGAAACAGCGCGGCGGCGGCATGCAGGCCGATCAGCCAGTAGCCGAATGACGCCAGCGTTTTGTGCCAGCCGATAATCATCCGCGCCTGCGGCCGATCGGCCACGTCGGCGAACGGCATCGGCAGGCCGAACAGATACCACTCCTTGCCGCCCAGATAGCGCGAATACACCCCCAGCACCGGCAGCGTCAACAGCAGCAGGTAAATTAGGGTGTGCGTCAGGTGCGCCAGGCCGGTTTGCCACTTCGGCGGTTTGGGCACGATGGCGGACGAAGGGTGGCGCCAGCGCAGGAACAGGCGGGCGATCATCAGCGCGAACACCGTTACGCCACAGCTGAAGTGGGTGACAACCAGCACGTACCAGGGGGCGCTGCCCGGTTCGGCAAAGCCGCGCAGCTCGATGGTGACGCAGGTGATGACCAGCAGGATCGCCACCAGCCAGTGCAGGCGAATTTGCCACGGCATGTAGGTGTTCTGCACCGGGTTGCCTTTTGATGTTAAAGGGTCTGTGCGCCGATGGTAACGAAATGTTACAGGTGAGGAAAGCGCCCGTGTGCAGTTTAAGCAAAATGCCAGGGGTTAAACCGCTTGTTAAGCTATGAATTTAGTGGGCTAAGTGTTTGGCGGCAGAGGAGGCAGTTGGCATCGTAAGTTGTGAAGCTAATGGACGATAGATTCAGAGGCTGGCAGCTTAATAAGTAGCGAAGCAAATAGCGCCGCAGCCCTCGCTGCGGCGCCCGGGATCAGTTCAATTTGGCCTTGGCGAAATCGCTGCCGTTCACGTCCACCACATAGCCGCTCAGGTTGCTGCGGGTGGCGTAGAACACCTTGCCGGTGGCCAGCGGCAGCCACGGCGCCTGTTTGGCGAAGATCACCTGTGCCTGTTGATACAGCTTGGCGCGAGCCTGTGGCTGGTTCTCCAGAATCGCCTGCTGGATCAGGCTGTCATAATCCTTATCGCACCAGCGCGCCACGTTGGCGCCGCTCTGCACCCCGGCGCAGCCGAGCAGGGTGGCGAAGTTGTCCGGATCGCCGTTGTCCGACACCCAGCCGTACAGCGCGCTCTGCTGCTCGCCTTTGCGCAACCCGGCCAGATACTGGCCCCACTCCCAGGTGACGATCTTGGCTTTCACACCCACCTTCGCCCAGTCGCTCTGGATCATCTCGGCGATGCGCTTCGAGTTCGGGTTGTAGGGGCGCTGCACCGGCATCGACCAGATGTCGGTCTCAAAGCCCTGCTCCAGCCCGGCCTGCTTCAGCAGCTCGCGCGCCTTCTGCGGATCGTAGGCGTATTCCGGCAGTTGATCGTTGTAGCCCAGCATGCCCGGCGGCAGCAGTGAGTTGGCCGGCGTGCCGCTGTCTTTGAACACCGCGGCGACGATCGCTTTCTTGTCCACCGCATAGCTCAGCGCCTGGCGCACCAGCAGGTTGTCGAACGGTTTTTTCTGGGTGTTGAACGCCAGATAGCCGACGTTCAGCCCGGTGATGTCGTGCAGCTGCAGGTTGCCGTCGGCCTTGATGGCGGCGAACTGTTCCGGCAGCGGCGCGGGGATGATCTGGCATTCGTTGGTTTTCAGCTTGGCCAGCCGGGTTTGCGGATCCGGCGTGATGGAGAAGATCAGGTGCTTACTGGCCACTTCGCCCTGCCAGTAGTGCGGGTTGGCGATGTAGCGGATCAGCGAATCCTGTTTGTACTGCTGCAGCGCGAACGGCCCGGTGCCGATCGGCCAGTTGTCGACGTATTCCGGCGTGCCCTTTTTCAGCATTGCGTCGGCGTATTCGGCGGACAGGATCGAGGCGAAATCCATCGCCCAGTCGGCGACGAAGGCGGCGTTGGGCTGGCTCAGCGTGAAGCGCACGTGATGCTCGTCCACCGCCTCCACCTTGGCGATCAGCTTGTCCAGGCCCATGTCGGTGAAGTATTCATAGTTGCCGCCGGAGACCTTGTGATACGGGTTAGCCGGATCCTTCTGCCTCATCACGGTGAACACCACGTCTTCGGCGTTGAAGTCGCGCGTTGGGGTGAAGTATTTGTTGCTGTTGAATTTCACGCCCTGGCGCAGGGTAAAGGTGTAGGTCTTGCCGTCCGGGCTGACGCTCCACTCGGTGGCCAGCGAAGGGGCGGGGGTTTTATCGCTTTCGCGCAGCGTCACCAAGCGGTTGTACAGCACCTGCGAGGTGGCGATAAAGGTCGGCCCGGAGCTGGAGAGCTGCGGGTTGAACGATTCCGGCGAGGCGACAGTGCAGTACACCAGCGCATCGGAAGCGGCCAGCGCGCCGCCCGCCGACAGCAGGCCGGCACTTGCCAGCGCCAGCGCGGCGATAGGGTGTTTTAAAAACGTCAAGGCAAGATCCTCAGGTGGGGGGGCCGTTACCGGCGAATTGATTTAACTATAGATAACGGATGGCGAGACGGGGAACAAGCGTCTCAGCTGCGCATTCTGTGCGCCCCGCGTTGCCAGGCAAACCGCTTTAATCGGCCGCGCGCTTGCGGTCTGCATCATAGCGCTCGCGGGCGGCGTCCAGCTCGGGGAAATGGTATTCCGCCCATCGGTCGAGCGCCGTCAGCGTCTCGACCAGCGAGCAGGCGACGGCGCTGAGCCGGTATTCCACATGTGCCTGATTCTTTTCACTTAAATCCAGCCGTTCGAGCAGCCCGTTGCGTTCCAACTGGCGCAGCGTTTGCGTCAGCACCTTCTGCGAAATGCCGTCGATGCGGCGCAGCAGCTCGCCGTTGCGCATCGGCCGCTGTGCCAGCACGGGCAGGATCAGCATCACCCACTTGCCGGAAATCAGCGCCAGCGCATCGCGCGCGGAGCATTTACTCGAATAGACGTCGCCGGGATAGGCCATGGGGGGTTACCTTCAGGTGCGTAATTGCCAAGGGGGCGATAAAGCCACAGCATAGCAGCACCACCTTACAACGGGAGACACAGGATGAACGTGCTGATTGTGCTGGCTCACCCCGAGCCGCATTCTTTCAATGCCCATTTGGCCGAACAGGCGCGGCAGGCTTATCTGGCGCAAGGGCATCAGGTGAAGACGGTCGATCTGTATCAGGAGGAGTTTGATCCGCGCGAGGGTGCCGGTCATTACCCCAGCAGAAAGCAGGCGGACAGGTTCGATGCGATGCAGGAGCAGCGCCATCACTGGACGACTCAGGCGCTGCCGGCGGAGATCCGGCGGCATATCGAGCTGCTGCGCTGGGCGGACACGCTGGTGCTGCAGTTCCCTTTCTGGTGGTTCGGCGCGCCGGCCATCCTCAAGGGCTGGATGGATCGGGTGTTCGTTTACGGCGGGATCTACGACAGTCGCCACCGCCATGAAAACGGCGTGATGCGCGGCAAACGGGCGCTGCTGACCGTCACCGCCGGCGCCTCTGCTCAGGCCTGCGCACCGAACGGGCGCGACGGCGATATGCGGCTGATGCTGTGGCCGATCATGCATGCGCTGCACTATATCGGCTTTAGCGTGCTGGAGCCGTTCCTGGTTTATGGCGTGCGCGGCGGGTTGACGGGCGAGGCGCTGCAGGTGCAGAACGCCGCTTTGGCGCAGGTGACGCAGGCGTATCGGGCTGGCTTAGGCGATCTTGCCGCCTGGCCGGCGGTGTGGTTCAACCGCAATGAAGATTTTGACGCCGATCTGGCGCTGAAGCCCGGTGCGCCGGTCTATAGCCCGTTCGTGCGCCACCGCGATCCGGTTTAGAAACCGGCCTTCAGCAGTTCCTCGCGCAGGTCGTCGATAATCGCCGGTTCGATGTCGGGGAACTGCTGCTGAATATCGGCGATGGCTTCGGCCACGCTCGGGCCGGCAAAGGTGCCGGAGAAGGGCAGCAGCGGCAGATTGGCGTCGCTGTCCGGCAGCTCGCCGCGGATAGTGCCGGTGATCATGCCCGCTTTTTTTTCCGCCGTGAGGTCGTACTCTCCCACGTTTTTGTCGATCGGTTTCATTGGCCGCCTCGCTGTCGGTGAGTGTTTACCCTGTTCGGTTAAAGCATAGTGTTTCAGGCAATGAATACCAATCAATGTATATAATATTAATATAAAACAATGTGATGCGTATTTTGTTGTTTGACGTTTACCGGGGGCCGGCGCTATGCTCTTGGCGCTAAAGGAACCTTCCTCACTGACAGGGACAGACGACATGAAAAGACTGAAAAGCGCGGCGCTGTTGTTGCCGCTGTTGGCGCTCAGCGCCTGCACCCACCACCTCAGCAGCGCGGAGCGGCATGCCAAGCACTACGTTTATCAAACGCGCGACGACTTCGACCCGCAATTCCGCACCGATGTGAACGGCAGCATTAAAAACGCCGTGCCGATGTTCGAACAGTTCTACCAGCAGGGGAAAAAGGATCGCGCGGCGGGCGTGGCGCGCAGCGAGGCGCAGCAAAAGGCCGATTATCTGGCCAGCCCGGAATTCCAGCAGAACATGGAACACAAAACCATTTTCATCAATCGCGCCTACAGCGGCTCCGACAATCCTAAACGCCGTCAGGTGCTGTCGCAGGAAGCGGTGGGCGCCTACTGGGACGGTTACGAAGGCCGCTGACTGAATCCCACATAAACAGAAGGTAATAAAAACTGGCCTTCTGCCGGTTATTTGATTATAAAAACCGCCGCTAAGGACGATGTTCATAATCGAAACCAGGAGTGTTTATGTTGGCAAACGTTAAGCGTTCGTTCGCTGCCGCCGTCGTATTGATGTTGGCGCTGCCCGCGGTTCAGGCCGCGGATTACCGTGCGGGCGAGCAATACACCCGGCTGGATAAGCCGGTAGCCGCCGCGCCTGCGGTGGTGGAGTTCTTCTCCTTCTACTGCGGCCCTTGCTATCAGTTCGCCGAGACCTACCGGGTAGGCAGCACCGTGGCGCAGGCGCTGCCCGCCGGTGAGAAAGTCACCAAGTATCACGTCAGCCTGATGGGCAAACTGGGCAATGAGCTGACCGAAGCCTGGGCGGTGGCGACGGTACTGGGCGTAGAAGACAAGATTGAAGGGGCGATGTTCGACGCGGTGCAGAAACAGCGCGCCGTCAATAGCGCCGAAGATATTCAGCGGGTGTTCACGGCGGCCGGCATCGATGCCGCAACCTATGAAAACGCGCGCCACAGCCTGCTGGTCAAAGGGTTGATCGCCAAGCAGAACGAAGCGGTAAAGGCGTTCGAGGTGCGCGGCACCCCGTCGTTCTACGTAGCCGGCAAATACAAGATAGACAATGCCGGCATGGCCAGCACCAGCGTTGAAGGCTACGCCAAAGAGTACGCGGCGGTGGTGCGGCATCTGTTGGATACGCAGCCTTAAGGCGATTCCTCCTCCGGCGCCCGATGATCTGTGATCGCGGCGCCAAATCCCCGGCTCGCCATTGATTGTGTGTTAACGGATTGTTATGGTGGTTTTCTGTTCAACGGCGCAGCACCGCTGCTGTTTGAAGGGAGAGATCATGACGGCATTGGCAACGCTCCGGGACGTCGGCTTCGAAGAGTGGCTGGGGAAAATCAACACCGCCTGCGGCCGATTCTGCGCGAAAACGCTGGGGCCGGGCTTCAGCGGGGCGATGCAGGAATTCCGCGCCCATGCGCTGCGCCTGAGCGTGGTCGACGTGTCTCAGGCCCGGCTGTACCGCACGCCGCGCGAGATCGCCCGCAGCGACGGCGCGCACTTTTTTACCGTCTTCCAGCTGCGCGGCAGCGCGTTGATGGAGCAGGGCGAGAGCCAGACGCTGCTCTCTCCCGGCGACATCACGCTGATCGACGCCTCACGGCCCAGCAGCTTTACCTTCCAGCGCGATTCGCGCCAAATCTCCCTGTTGTTGCCGCGCGGCTGCCTGCCGGTGCCGCCGCCTTGCGCCCAGCGTCTCGGGGCAGAGCTCAGCGCGGTGCGCCTCAGCCGCCAGCTGGTGCTGAGCAGCATGCAGGATCCTCAGCTTGCCGCGGCAGAAAGCGAGGCGGTGCTGAATGCGCTGGCGGCGCTGCTGCGCCCGGCGCTGGCGCTCGAACAGGCGCGCCCGGAGGGGCAACAGCCGGTTTTCGACAAGGCACTGGCGTTGATCGACAGGCATATTCAGTCGCCGCAGCTGCGCCCGGAATGGGTGGCGGCCGAGTTGGGGGTGTCGCTGCGCAGCCTGTATCGGCTGTTCGCCCGTCAGGGGCTGGTGGTGGCGCAGTACATCCGGAACCGCCGGCTGGATCTGTGCGCGCAGGCGCTGCGCAGCGCCGCCGGGCAGGAGAAGCTGGCCGGAGTCGGCCTCGACTGGGGTTTTGCCGATCACAGCCATTTCTCGACCGCTTTCAAGCAGCGTTTCGGCATGTCGCCGAGCGAGTACCGTCGGCAGTATCAGTAAGCCAGGGCGCGGGCCAGGCCCGCGCCGCTTCACTCAATAGCGGATGCAGACCGATTTCGACTCGGTGTAAGCGTCCAGCCAATCCGGGCCGAAATCACGGCCGCTGCCCGACTGTTTGAACCCGCCGAACGGCATGTTCGGGTCGATCAGCGTATGGGTGTTGACCCACACGGTGCCGGCCTGAATGCGCGGCGTCAGCGCCATCGCCTGCTGCAGGCTGGTGGTCCACAGGCTGGCGGTCAGCCCGAAGTCGGTGTCGTTGGCCTTGCTCAGCGCCTCTTCGGCGCTCGCCACCCGAATCAGGTTGACCACCGGGCCGAACACTTCCTCACGCGTCAGGTTCAGCCGATCGTCCGGGTTGATCACCAGCGTTGGCGGAATGTAGAAGCCGTTGGCATCCGGCCCGGCCGCGCCGCCGATAAGCTCGGCGTTTTTCGCCCGGGCGTCGTCCAGGTAGGCCGCCACCTTGTCGCGGTGCGCGAGCGACACCAGCGGGTTGATTTGCGCGCCGGTATCCATCCCCGGCCCGACCGACAGCGATTTCACCGCCTGTTCGAAACCTGCCACCAGCCGATCATAAATCGGCGCTTCGATATAAATTCGCGAGCTGGCGGCGCACACCTGCCCCTGATTGAGGAAGCTGCCGAGCATCAGGCCTTCGATCACCTGCTGCGGATCGGCGTCTTTCAGCACGATGGCCGGGTTTTTACCGCCCAGCTCCAGCGTCACGCGGGTCAGGCGATCCGCCGCCGCGCGCGCGATGCTTTTGCCCACCGGCGTGGAGCCGGTAAAGCTGACTTTGGCGATCAGCGGATGTTCGGTCAGCGCCTTGCCGCACACGGTGCCGCGGCCGGTGACCACGTTGAACACGCCCGGCGGCACGCCGGCTTCGCTCGCCAGTTCGGCGATGCGCAGCAGGGTGAGCGGGGTGGTTTCCGACGGCTTGATGACGATGGAGCAGCCCGCGGCCAGCGCCGGCATCACTTTCCACATGCCGATCATCAACGGGAAGTTCCAGGGCACGATGCCGGCGACCACGCCGATCGGCTCTTTACGGGTATAAACCTGATATTTGGCGCCCGGCGGCATCGGAATGGAGACGTCCAGCGTCTGGCCGGTGATTTTGGTCGCCAGCCCGGCGGTGTAGCGCATCCAGTTCAGGGTGCTGCCGACTTCGAAAGCGCGGGCGATGTTGATGGATTTGCCCTGCTCCAGGGTTTCCAGTTGCGCCAGCTCCTCGGCGTGCTGTTCCAACAGATCGGCGAAGCGCAGCAGGATGCGTTCTCGTTCTACCGGCAGACGCTGCGCCCAGACGCCTTCGCTGAAGGCTTTGTGGGCGGACTGCACCGCCAGCGCGACGTCGTGTTCGTTGGCATCGGCGGTGGTGGCGATCTGCTGCCCATTGGCGGGGTTATACACCGCCAGGCGGCCTTCCGCGGCGGACGCGCGCCACTGGCCGTCGATATACAGCCCATGCTGACGATCGAGAAAACGCGACACGCTATCCAGCACGGCTACGGTATTGTCAGACATACATCCTCCGTTCAGGCTCATCAGGTTATCGTTAACCCTGCAAGTCTAGATCAGCGGAAAAGCGGCGGCTTTGGTCTGCCTGACATTCGGTTTGCCCTGCGTGTCATTTTGCCGTGACGGAAGGGTAAACCGCGGCCGGCGGGCGCCGGCCGGGAGGGATCACGAGCTCAGGGTCGCCAGACGGGTAGCGAAGCCGAGGAACAGCAGGCCGATCAGGCCGTTGCCGAGCTTCGCCAGGCCTTTCTTGTGATTGAAGAAATGCGCCAGCATCGCGCCGGAGAAGATCAGCGTGCTCATGTAGATAAAGCTGACGGCTTCGAGGATCAGCGCCAAAATGGTGAACGACAGTCCGGTGTGCGCGTAGTTGAAGTCGATGAACTGCACGAAGAACGACACGTAAAACAAGATAGCTTTCGGGTTGGTCAGGCTCAGCGTCAGCGATTTGCGCAGAATGCTGTGGCCGCCTTCAATCTGCTGCTGTTGCGCCTGCGCCTTCTGCACGAAGGTGGCGTAGAGGATTTTTGCGCCGAGGAACAGCAGGTAAATCGCGCCGAGAAAACGCACCAGGGTGAACAGGAACGGCGTGGTGCGGATCAGCGAAGCCACGCCGATATAGGCGCAGAAGATCAGGATCGCATCGCCGATGAACACGCCGAGCGCCGCGGTGTAGCCGGCGCGCACGCCGCGCGATACGCCGGTTTTCAGTACGTACAGCGTATTCGGCCCCGGCAGAATGATAATGAAGACCACCCCGGCCAAATAGGTCCATAAATTCAGGACGCCAAAACTCTCTAACACAATAACCTCTCCATGCGCGCAACTAACAGGCAAAAACACTGGCCACGCCCGTGACCGGCCGCGATCCTAACGCTGTGCAACCGGGTTGGCAACGTAATAAACTTCATGTTGTTGGTTAAAAATTGTCGAAACATTGTTGAAAACGTCGGCGCCGAATTAAAAAGCAAGAGCCGACGTGTTTCGCCAACGGCCCGTCACTATGCTGGTTAACATCGAAACCGCAGTGAGGAACGGATGATGAAAAACGTAATCGACAGCGCCGACCCGCGCTGGCTGGCGATCGTCAGCCGCGATAAACACGCCGACGGCCGCTTTATCTATGCGGTGAAAACCACCGGCGTGTATTGCTCGCCTTCTTGCCCGTCACGCCAGCCGAATCGGCAAAACGTGGAGCTTTTCGATGACGCCGAGCAGGCGGAGGCGGCCGGTTATCGGCCCTGCAAACGCTGCCGCCAGGGGCTGACGCCGTTGACGGAGCAGCATGCGCGGCAGATAGCCGAGGCCTGCCGCTATATCGAACGGGCGGAGAAAGCGCCGTCGCTGCAGGCGCTGGCGCACCACGTCGGGTTGAGCCAATACCATTTCCACCGGCTGTTCAAAGCGATCACTGGCCTGACGCCGAAAGGCTATGCCGACGCGCAGCGCAGTCAGCGCTTACGCACCGGTCTGACGCAGCAGGAGACGGTGACCGACGCGATTTTCGACGCCGGCTATGGCGCCAACGGCCGCTTCTACCGGCAAGCCAACGCCGCGCTCGGCATGACGCCGAAGGCCTACCGGGCGGGCGGCAAAGGCATGCGCATCCATTTCGCCGTCGGGCGCTGTTCGCTGGGCGAGATCCTGGCGGCGCAGAGCGAGGTGGGGATCTGCGCCATTCTGCTGGGGGACGATGCGCAGCGGTTGGTGCAGAATCTGCAGGACAAATTTCCCAATGCTGAGCTGATCGGCGGCGACGCGCAGTATGAAGCGCTGATGGCGCAGGTGGTGGGCCTGATTGAAGCGCCGGAGAACGGGCTGGCGCTGCCGCTGGATATTCGCGGCACCGCGTTTCAACAGCGGGTCTGGCAAGCGCTGCAGACGATACCGGTCGGTGAAACCGTCAGCTATGCCGATATCGCCCGGCGCATCGGCGCGCCCAAAGCGGTGCGCGCGGTGGCCGGCGCCTGCGCCGCCAACGTGCTGGCGGTGGCGATCCCCTGTCACCGGGTGGTGCGCAACGACGGCGCTTTGTCCGGCTATCGTTGGGGCGTCGAGCGCAAGAAAGCCTTGCTGGAAAAAGAGGCGCAGCGATGAGCCGCTCGCTGGCGGCGCGGCTGGCCGAATTGGACTGGGCGGCGATTGAACGCGAACTCGATGCGCAGGGCTGTGCGCGGTTGCCTGGCGTGCTCAGCCAAGACCTGTGCCGCGAGCTGGCGGCGCTCTACCCGCACGATGCGCACTTCCGCAGCCGTGTCGTGATGGCGCAGCACGGTTTTGGCCGCGGCGAGTACCGCTATTTCGCCTATCCGCTGCCGCTGCCGGTGGCCGAGGCGCGCAGCCTGATGTATGCGCGGCTGGCGCCGGTGGCCAACCGCTGGAACGCCTTGTTGGGTCTGGCGGCACGCTATCCCGCCGAACACGAGGCCTACCAGGCCGAATGCCACCGGGCCGGCCAACGGCGGCCGACGCCGCTGCTATTGCGTTACGAAGCGGGGGATTACAACTGTCTGCATCAGGATCTGTACGGCGAGCGGGTGTTTCCGCTGCAGGTGGCGTTTTTGCTCTCCGCCCCCGAACGGGATTTCACCGGCGGCGAATTCGTGTTGACCGAACAGCGGCCGCGGATGCAGAGCCGGCCGGAGGTGGTGCCGCTACAGCAGGGCGACGCGGTGGTGTTCGCCGTGCATCATCGCCCGGTGGAGGGGGCTAAAGGCTATTATCGGGTCAATCTGCGCCACGGCGTCAGCCGGATACGTTCCGGCCAACGCCACACGCTGGGGGTGATCTTTCACGACGCGCTATAGCTTGCGCGCCAGCAGGGTGGCGAAGCGCAGCGAGATGCGGTTGCCGGCGGCGTCGGTCTTGTGCAACTGGCCGACGTCCTCGTTGTATTTGAGGATCTCCCAGTCGCGATAATAATGCTGCAGTTCACCCGGGCTAAAAGTGAACGGGAACGGCAGCGGGCAGGGATAATCCTCGCTATCCATCGCCGCCACGATCAGGTTATGGCCGCCGCGCACGGTGCTGTCCTGCATGTTTTGCACGATAGGCGGAATTTGCTGGCGTTCGAGAAACATCATCACCACGGTGGACAGGATGAAGTCGTATGCGCCGCTGAAGCGGTGGGTATTGAGATCCTGCACGCTGGCGCTCAGGCGGGTCAGCTGCTCGGCGTCGATGATCTGATTGAGGTGGTCTATCGACGGCGCGTGCTTGTCCCAGGCGGTGACGTCGAAACCTTTCAGATTGAGATAGAGCGAATTGCGGCCGCCGCCGCAGCCCAGATCCAGCGCCTTGCCCGGCGCGATGCGCGCCGCTGCCTCGATCACTTCGGAGTGGGTGCGCGTCAGTTCGTATTTCTTGTGGTAGTAATCTTCCGGCGTGCAGTAAAACGCCAGCCGGCAGGTCATGTCGTCCGAGAAGGAAACGATGCGATGCCACTGCTGCGGTGCGATAAACGGCGGCTGGCTTTCGGGGCTGAACTGCCAGGTCTCGGTGGTGGCGCCGTCCTCGGTCATCATGGCGAACGTCAGGCTGCCGCTCAGCACGGTGAGCTTCGCCCAGGTGCCGCTCTGGGTGTTGTGGCGCTGGCGGAAGGCCTCCGGCAGCGTGTCGCTGTTCCATTCCGGCAGGGTTTTATAGCAAAGCAGCAGCTGCTCCATAAGGGGCTCCTCTGGCTGGGCAAGCAAAGTGATTTATATGATGCATATAAAATACATCTTTATCGAGCGTTTGAACATAGCGGCCTGACGGAAAGGCGCGGCATATCTTTATACTGGATTGTGCGCGGCGGCTGGGCTAATTTCAGTGCTGTTCATGTCATCACGTTCAGGGAAAAGATGCCGATACCTCGTTTATTCCACCCGCAGCCCTTCCGTTGGCTGAGCCTGGCCGCGCTGCTGGCGCTGGCGGGCTGTACCAGCAAAACCACCACCACGGCGCCGACGGCGCGCCCCGCCGACGTCAAAGCCCGGCTGCTGACGCTGATCCCGGCCAACGCCGGCGATCGTCAGGGCTGGGCCACCGATATTACCGCCGCCTTCGCCGCGCAGGGCATTGAGCCGAGCGATGAGAACCTGTGTTCGGTGCTGGCGGTGACCGAACAGGAGTCGACGTTCCGGGCTAACCCGCAGGTGCCGGGGCTGCCGAAGATTGCCTGGAAGGAGATCGACCGGCGCGCCGATCAGATGCACATCCCGAACTTTTTGGTGCATACCGCGTTGAAGATCTCGTCGTCGAACGGCCAGAGCTACAGCGAGCGGCTCGATAAGGTGCGCACCGAGAAGGATCTGAGCGATATCTTCGATGACATGATCGACCGTGTGCCGATGGGGCAGAAGCTGTTCGGTCATTTAAATCCGGTACATACCGGTGGCCCGATGCAGGTGAGTATTGCCTTCGCCGAGGCGCACGCCAAAGGGTACCCTTATCCGGTCGACGGCTCGATTCGCCGCGAAGTTTTCAGCCGGCGCGGCGGTATGTACTTCGGCATTATGCATTTGCTGGGGTACCCAGCCGATTACAGCCGGCCGATTTACCGCTTTGCCGACTTCAACGCCGGCTGGTACGCCAGCCGCAACGCGGCGTTCCAAAACGCGGTCAGCCGGGCGAGCGCCATTCCGTTGGCGCTGGATGGCGATCTTATCGACTTCGGCAGCGACAAGCCCGGCTCGACCGAGCTGGCGGTGCGCACGCTCGGCAAGCGCCTGAACATGAGCGACAGCGCCATTCGCCGGGCGCTCGAGAAAGGCGAGACGGCCGACTTTGCCGACACCGAACTGTATAAGAAGGTCTTTGCGCTAGCGGGCGGTAAGCTGCCGCGTGAGATGCTGCCGGGCATCCAGCTGGAAAGCCCGAAAATCACCCGCAAGCTGACCACCGCCTGGTTCGCCAAGCGGGTGGACGAACGCCGCCAGCGCTGCATGGCGCGCGCCGGCGGGTAACCCAAAAGAAAACGCCGCCGGTGGCCTGAAACCACCGGCGGCGCGATCGCGCATCAGGCGCTGCGGCGCGGGTTGGTCAGGCCGAAGTTAAAGCTGTTGCAGCGGTTGCAGAACTCTTTCATCACCGGCGGCGTGTCCATCATCGGCACTTTCACCTCGATAAACGCTAGCCGATCCTGCCGCGAGGCGTGTTCCAGGGCCATTTCCAGCTGTTGTGTGGTTTCCACCGCCACGCTGAACGGCTGCGCCTGGGTATTCAATACCGCCGGCAGTTTGGCGTAGTCCCACGGGCCGATGTCGTTGTAGGACGAGTTTTCGCCGAGGATATAACGCTCGATGGTGTAACCGTCGTTGTTGATCAGGAAGATGATCGGCTTTTGCTCGCAGCGCAGCAGGGTAGACACTTCCTGCGCGGTGAGCTGGAAGGAGCCGTCGCCGATGAACAGCAGGTGACGGCGCTCAGGGGCTGCCATCAGGGTGCCGAGCAGCGCCGGCAGGGTATAGCCGATCGAGCCCCAGATCGGTTGGTTGACCACCTTGACGCCGCCCGGCATGCGCATGCCGCCGATGGCGGCGCCCGAGGTGCCGTTTTCCACCACCACCACGTCATCCGCCCGGATAAATCGCTGGATCCGTTGCCACAGATAGGCCTGGTCGATGGGGGCGTCGCTCGGCGTCGCCAGCTTTTCACGCGGATCGGGCAGCGGCGCCAGGGGCTGTACCGGTGCGTCTTCGCTCAGATCCAGCAGCGCCTGCAGCAGGTCCGCCGTTGCCACCGCCGGGTAGGAGGTGTTGTCCAGCTTCAGCGAGAACGGCTGGATATCCACCTGAGCGGCGGCGGGAATTTGCTGCGAGAAATAGCCGGTGGTGGAGTCCACCAGACGCACGCCGAAGCTCAGCACGCAGTCCGAGTGCGCCATGCGTTCATACAGTTCGGGGCGCGACAGGTTGCCGCTGTAGCCGCCCATCCAACCGGCGGTATCTTCCGGAATGATGCATTTGGCGGTCGGCATATTGGTTAGCGGAATGGCAAAGCGGTGAGCGACTTCGATCACCAACCGCTGCAGCTGATAGCGATCCACCATTTGGTCGACCAACATGATCGGGCGCTGCGCGCGTTTTATTTTGGTTAACAGCGCCATCGCCGCTAATTGCACATTGTATTTATCGCTGGCCGGCAACTGCGGCGCCGCTGCGGCTGCGGCGATTTCAATTTCGACGTCGCAAATATCGGAAGGCAGCTGTAAATACACCGGTTTCTTCTCTATCCAGGCGCGGGAAATAACGCGCGGAATTTCCTGCGCGGCATTTTCCGGCGTAATCAAGGCTTGAGCAACGGTGAATTGTTTAAAACAGCTCATGACGTTGTCGAAATTGCCGTCGCCCAGAGTATGGTGCAATAGCTGATGATTCTTCATCGCGTGCAGCGGCGGCGTGCCGGCGATGCAGACCACCGGCGAGGATTCGGCATAGGCTCCGGCGATGCCGGACAGCGCGGCCAGATCGCCGACGCCGTAGGTGACGATCAGCGCGCCGGCGCCCTTCATTCGGGCATAGCCGTCGGCGGCGTAGGCGGCGTTCAATTCATTGCAGTTGCCGATAAACGCCAGCCGGTCGTCGCTTTCCAGCAGCTCCAGCAGGCTGAGGTTATAGTCGCCGGGCACGCCGTAAATACGATCGACGTTCAGGGCGTGAAGCTGTTGCAGAATGAATGACCCGATAGTTATTTTCATTGATTGCTCCGGATTATTTATCTTTATTTTGTCTGGCGAAAATCAGCAAAAATAAATTGCTGGCGATGTTGTGTCGTTAGTATTAACAGTTATTTAAAGCGTCGGCTTGTTCAAGAGACGGTGGGCAGGCGGTAAATAGGCGGTTTGTATTCGGCGCTTTACGCGATTGGGAAATACATAAAAAGTAGGGTTATCGTGTATTGGGAGGAGGCGGTATTTTTCATTGGCGGTATATCGACAGCAAAGCGGCGGCGCATTGGTATTTATCATGATGCAGGGCGAATCATCCGGTACTTTTGACGCCACGTTAAATCCCATTGAGCGACACAACGCTTTTTGCCTGGGAAAGAAAAACCGAAACTGACGTGAAGGGGGATTTTGGTGATCCGCCGCACGCTTATTTCATGAAACCATTGCGCAACTATTAAAAAACAAAAAATTAACAACAATCGGTTTTTGTTCGCCCATTTTCGTCAGCTTTGCTTTACGGGGGCTGCAGTGCGCGCCACGTCGGGCCGGCGTTAAAATACGCCGTTGCGGGCGCTAATATAACGTGGTGGCCATCACATTCCGTGGGAAGTGATACGTAAACTTTTCTCCACGTGTGCGCAGATGGCGTATACCTACCAGAGGGGATGATGTCCCTGTGGTGCTGGTCTGTGAGGGGGTTACGCGATGAAAAGCTATCGACATATTCTGGTACTGATTCACGATGAGCGCGATGGGCTGCCGTTGCTGCGTCAAACGGTGGCGATGGTGCGCGGGTTGCCGATCGCCATCACCGTCGGCCACCTTAACGCCGACTATGCGGAGCTGGAGTACGGCAGCGATGCGCTGGTCAAAGATCGCCAGGCGCAGGAGGTGATCGCCGCCAAGGCGATGCTGAGCCGGTTGGTGAGCACCGTCGATGCGCCGGTTGCGGTCAAGGAAATTGTCACCATCCGGCGCTTTAAGGACGTCAACGATTTCATTCATCAGGCCGGCATCGATCTGGTGGTGGTCGGGCACCAAAACCGCCTGTTCGGCCTCTATTCCTCATATTCTCTGGAATTTGTGAACCGTCTCGATGTCGATGTGTTGGTCAAGCATCTTGCCCGCGAATAGCGTGCGACAAAGCGGACTTTTCCCACGGTTTTGCCGTCTTAAAGGCGATAGCATGCGGATAGACAGAGGTACGGTTTGTCACCAATTATTGGGCATTTTCCGGCGCTAAACTTAACCAAAGCACAACGGGCGTTGGATAAATTAGATACAGCTTGATCTTGCCTGGGCTATCGGTAAAAATCTGCGGCCGTATTTTTACAGGAGCTTTACGATGTTTCTCAAACGGACTCTTTTGGCATGTTCTCTGGCGTTGATATTTCCTGCACTGCCTTCTTACGCTGAGGTTGGTACAGAAAGTGGCAATACCGCGCAGGCTGAAAAACCGGGTCTATGGCAGCGTTTTACCGATAACGTGGCGGAGACCTGGAACAACTCGCCTAACCACGATCTCTATATCCCGGCCATTACCTGGCACAACCGTTGGACTTACGATGATGAACATATCGATAAGTACAACGAACGCCCGTGGGGCGCCGGTTACGGCATCTCCCGCTACGACAGCGACGGTGACTGGCACGGCATCTACATCATGGCGTTCAAGGACTCCTTCAACAAGTGGGAGCCGATCGGCGGCTACGCCTACGAGAAGATCTGGCGCCCGCTGGATGACAAGGATTTCCGCCTGGGGCTGGGCTTTACCGCCAGCGTCACCGCGCGTGACAACTGGAAATACATTCCCATCCCGGCGCCGCTGCCGCTGGCCTCTATCGGCTATCAGCGGCTGACGTTCCAGGCGACCTACATTCCCGGCACCTATAACAACGGCAACGTGTTCTTCGCCTGGCTGCGCTGGCAGTTCTAAACTTCCTGAATTCCGAAAAACGGCGCGGCGGCGAGATTAAAGGAACTTGTCGCCGCCGGCGGCGTCGGAAAGGGTATCCCGGCGCGCTGCGCCGATTGCATGCCGTTATTACAGGAGTTTCACCACTATGATCACCAAACATCGTTTACTGCTGGCTTTGGCGCTGTCCGCTACCCTGGCCAGCGGCGCCACCCAGGCCGCCGGGCTGATGGATTCCCTCAGCAGCGCGGCGGGCGAACTGAGCAAGTCGGGCGGCGACAGCAGCGGCGGCATGTCGCTCTCCTCGTTGACCGGCCTGCTGAACGGTGGCGACAAGGCGTTGAGCTCCAGCAGCATGACCAATGCCGCCGGCATCCTGCAGTACTGCGTGAAAAACAACGTGCTGTCGGCTAACGGCGCCGAAGGGGTGAAAGATCAGCTGCTCAGCAAGCTGGGCATCACCAGCACCGAAAACGCCAAGAGCCAGGATTATCAGCAGGGCCTGGGCGGCTTGCTGCAGACCGGCGAAGGCAAGAGCCTGGATCTGAACAGCCTGGGCACCTCGCAGATCACCGAGAAGGTGAAGCAAAAAGCCTGCGATCTGGTGCTGAAACAGGGCAAATCCTTTATTTCATGATGAGCGAACGGCGGAGCGCTCCGCCGTTCTTTTTTGCATAAGCTGGAAAAATGAAAAAAACGTTGATGCTTTCCCTGCTGGCAGGGATGACGATGTTGCAGGGGTGTTCCGTGAAATCCAACGATGCGCCACCGCCGCCGCAGGTGAAACCGATCGGCATGGCGAACCCGGCCGACGTGTACTGCACCCAAATCGGCGGCAAGCTGAACGCCAAAGAGAACGCGGCGGGCCAGTATTCCACCTGTACCTTGCCGAGTGGGCAGGAAATTGAAAGCTGGGAGCTGTTCCGCCGCGATCATCCGGTGAAAAAGTAACCCTCTCGGCGCCGGCTTTTCCGCCCGGCGCCCGATCAGAATTGGCGATCGCCTATCGACTGCAGCTGCAGGCTGCCGTCCTTTTGTAGCGTCAGCGGCATGCGCCAATCGCGCTGTTTATCCAGGTTGAACGGCCGGGAGCGGAACATGCAGCCGGTCTTGATGTTCTTGATTTTCATCACGTGTTCCGCGTCCGCATTGATTTTCACCTCGAAGCTGCCGGCGGGCGGAATAAAGACTTCAGCCAGCTGCTGCGGCGCCGTCGGCGTTTCCAGCTTGACCAGCACCGCAAAATCGTTGCCCTGATTATCCAGCGTCAGCCGATGCAGACCGGCCGTGGGCAGCCGCGTCGGCTGATGCAGATAACCCGCTGAGGCGGGCCACGGCTGCCCGGCATTGTCATGCAGCGGCCCGCCGCACTGTTCACGCGCCTCGCGCAGCGGCATTTCGCGCTTTATTGCGCGGTTGTAATCGGCGGGGGCGGCGAGGCTGAACTCGTCGTCATATTGGTGGGCGCGCAGATAGCGCTTGGCGCTGAGCACCCCAACGGCGACCAGCATGAAGAACAAAAATATCCTCAGGCGATTTTTGAAAATCAGCCCGAACAGCTTCCCGGGGAGTTGAAACAGCCACCTTGCGATCGTCAATAACATCGTTTTCCCTTAGCGTCCAAGCCGTTACGTCTGCGGTAACTTCGCTTGCCTCAGTATAGCCAACATCCCGCAGGCGAAAATCCTGCCCGGCGATTTTTCTTTCGCTCACGGTTGTACGTTTGTGTTTGTTTGTGTACATTTGTGATCACTTTAGCGTCACCGGATTGACACGATGTCCAAACTGCTACCGAATGAGCGCCACCAGGCCATTCTCGACACGCTTCGCCAACAGGGGCGGGTGCTGGCGCTGGAGATGGCGCAGCGGCTGAATACCACCGAAGCCACCATCCGCCGCGATCTGCGCCAGCTGGCGGCGCAGAATCTGTGCAAACGCATCTATGGCGGCGCGCTGGCGCCGACGCCGGCCGAAGGCCCCGTTGCGGCGCGCATGGCGCTCAGCGGCGATGAGAAGCTGACGCTGGCGCAGACCGCGCTGGGGTTGATCGGTGAAGAGCAACTGATCTTCCTCGACGCCGGCAGCACCCACCTGTATCTGGCGGATCTGTTGCCGCGCGATCGGCGTTTGACGGTGGTGACCAATGCGTTGAGCATCGCCGGCAAAATGCTGGAACGGCCGGGGCTCCGCACCATTCTGATCGGCGGCGAGCTGGATGCGCAGGTCGGCGGCTGCGTGGACGCCAAGGCGGCGGAAGAGATAGACGGTTTCCATTTCGATCTGGTGTTCACCGGCATCTGCGCCTACGACCCGGACGGCGGCTTTTCCGCGCTGAGCTACCAGGATGCCACGTTCAAAAAGCGGCTGCTGACGCGTGCCGGCAGCGTAGCGGTGCTGTGTACCCGCGACAAACTCAATACCTACGCCCCTTACCCCTTCCTGCCCGCCGGGCGGGTGGATCATCTGGTGACGGCGCGCGGCGCGCACCCGCAGCTCGAGCTGCAGGTGGCGCAGGGCGGCGGCCAGGTTTGGCACAGCGATTTACCGACCGGAGAATGATGATGAAAATAGCCCATGTAGCCCTGTGGACCCGCGATATCGACGCGCAGCTGGCGTTCTGGCAGCGCTATTTCAACGCTGAGGCGGGCGAGGAGTACGTCAGCCGCAACCGGCCGGGGTTTGTTTCCCGCTTCGTCAGCCTGGCGGCCGGGCCGACGCTGGAGATCATGCGCGTGCCGACGCTGTTGCCGGCGCAGGCCCAGGAAGAGCGGGTGGGCTGGGCGCACATCGCGCTGTCGCTGGGGGATGAGGGGCAGGTCGATCGGTTGGCGCAGCGCGCGCAGCAGGAGGGTATCCTGCTGTCCGCGCCGCGCTGGACCGGCGATGGCTTCTACGAGGCCGTCATCCGCGATCCGGACGGCAACGCGATTGAAATCACCGCCTGATCACTCCTCTTCGATGCTGGTGAACTGCTCGCCCAGATAATCGAGCAGCAGCCTTACCGCCGGCAGCAGCCCGCGGCGCGACGGGTAAACCGCATGCACCACGCCGCCCTGCGGCTGCCAGCCGGGCAGCAACTGAACCAGTTCGCCGCGCAGCATGTCGTCGCGCATCATCATCGCCGGCAGCTGAACGATGCCGGCGCCGGCGATGGCGGCGGTGCGCAGCATCAGCATGTCGTCGGTGACCAGCCGCGGTGTGTGTTCCCACTCCACCCGTTCACCCTGCGGGCCGGTCAGCCGCCATTGGTGCTGAGCGCGCGCGGGGCCGAGATCGAGCGTCGGGTATTTACGCAGGTCTTCCGGCGCGTGCGCCGGCCCGAGGGTACGCACCAGCGCCGGGCTGGCGGCGACGCACCAGGTGCGCTGCGCCAGGATCTTCAGCACCAGATCGCTGTCTTCCAGCGGCGGCGGCCGCACGCGGATCGCCAGATCCAACCCTTCCCCCACCACGTCCACCCGGCGGTTGGTCGCTTCCAGATGCACCGTCACCTTCGGATAGTCGGCCATAAAGGCCGCCACCATGCTGCCGACGCGGGTGTGCAGGATCGCCACCGGGCAGGACATGCGCACCGTGCCGCAGGGCTCGGCGCGCGTCTGTTCGATCGCCTGCTGCGCCGCTTCCGCTTCCACCAGCATCGCCTTGCAGTGCGCGTAATAGTTTTGGCCGACCTCGGTCACCGAGAAACGCCGCGTCGAGCGCTGGATCAGGCGCACGCCCAGGCGCTCTTCCAGCAACGCCACGCGGCGGCTGAGCTTGGATTTGGGAATGCCCAACGCCCGGCCGGCGGGGGCGAATCCCTGGTGATCGACCACGCTGGCGAAGAAAAACAGATCGTTCAGATCGGTCAGCATCCTATCCCTTATCGTTCTACCAGTAGAACGCTGAGTGTACATCTTGCCTACTACTGCAGCAAACCCCGACGGATTAAACTTCTGACATCAACTTAAGGCCGTGAGGCCTGAAACGGGAGTTCAAGATGAAAAAAATCCTCGGTATTCACAATAGCCCGGAAGCACATTGGGTCGGTAACGGTTTCCTGGTGAATTCGCTGTTCTCTTATAACGATTTGGGGGCGGAAATGAGCCCGTTCCTGCTGCTGGATCACGCGGCGCCAACCAAATTCCGCTCTGCCTCCGGCACCCGCGGCGTGGGTCAGCATCCGCATCGCGGTTTTGAAACGGTGACCATCGTCTATCAGGGCGAAGTGGAACACCGCGACTCGACCGGCAGCGGCGGGGTGATTGGCCCCGGCGACGTCCAGTGGATGACCGCCGCCTCTGGCATTCTGCACGAAGAGTTCCATTCGCGGGAGTTCTCGCGCAAGGGCGGCACCATGGAAATGGTGCAGCTGTGGGTCAATCTGCCGGCCAAGGACAAAATGGCCGAGCCGGGTTACCAGACGCTGCTGAACGCCGATATTCCGGTGGTTCCGCTGGCGGACGGCGCAGGGCAGGTGCGGGTGATCGCCGGGGACTTCGGCGGCCACGCCGGCCCGGCACGCACCTTTAGCCCGCTCAACGTGTGGGATATGAAGCTGAATGCCGGCCACACCACCACACTGACGGTGAAAGAAGGCCATACGCTGGCGTTGGTGATGCTGCACGGCGCGATCCTGGTCAACGGCGAAGAGGTGGTGCGCGAAACCCAAATGGTGCGTTTCGACCGGGCGGGGGATTCGATCACTATCGAAGCCAACAACGACGTCGCGCTGCTGGTGCTGAGCGGCGAACCGATCGATGAGCCTATCGTCGGCTACGGCCCGTTCGTCATGAACAGCGACGCGGAAATCCAGCAGGCGTTCCGCGACTTCAACAGCGGCAAGTTCGGCAGCATGAACGCCGAAGCGAGCGCCGGCTGACCGCTGGCGCCCGATCCGGGAAGCGTTCCCCGGCTCAGGCGCTACACTTAGACCTCAGCGCCCCGTCCCAGCGGTGGGGCGCTTCATCCGCAACATCAACCCCCACGGGAGTAAAACCATGACTGCAAACTACAAGCGCCTCGACAAGGACCAGGCCGCCGTATTGCTGGTGGATCATCAGGCAGGGCTGCTTTCGCTGGTGCGCGATATCGATCCCGATCGGTTTAAAAACAACGTGCTGGCGCTGGGTGATTTAGCGAAGTACTTCAATCTGCCGACCATTCTGACCACCAGTTTCGAAAACGGCCCCAACGGCCCGCTGGTGCCGGAACTGAAGGCCCAATTCCCCGATGCTCCTTTCATTCCTCGCCCCGGCCAAATCAACGCCTGGGACAACGACGACTTCGTCAAGGCGGTAAAAGCCACCGGCCGTAAGCAGCTGATCATCGCCGGCGTGGTGACCGAAGTGTGCGTGGCATTCCCGGCGCTGTCGGCGCTCAATGAAGGCTTTGAGGTCTTTGTGGTGACCGACGCCTCCGGCACCTTCAATGAGCTGACGCGTCAGTCGGCCTGGAGCCGCATGGAAGCCGCCGGCGCGCAGCTGATGACCTGGTTCGGCGTCGCCTGCGAACTGCACCGCGACTGGCGCAACGACATCGAAGGCCTGGGCACGCTGTTCTCCAACCATATCCCGGACTACCGCAATCTGATGACCAGCTATAACACGCTGACGAACGGTAAGTAACGCGACGCTCCTTTACCCCACCTTTCGCCTTTCATCACGTTAGACGCGTGATGTAAGCAAAACGTAGCGGGGCGAAAAGGTAGCGAAAAGCGGCTTTCTCATTAGCCGGGAGCGGGGTAGCGTAATCCCGAACCCGGCAAATGAGGCTAATTCAATGAAACAAGCAATCAAGATCCTGGCGCTGCCCTGCATGGGCATGGCGCTGTTGTTCAGCGCGAGCGCGATGTCTGCCCCCGAGGCGCCTGCGGCCAAAGCGGTGCCGCCCGCGGCGGATGAACCGATGCGTATGCCGCCTTTCCCGGGCGGGCACCCGCCCAAGCCGGGGTTCTGCCACGGCGGCGAACTGTTCTGCGCCACCTCGGCCAGCGACAATCCGGTGGAAACCATCAATAAACTGACGGCGGTGATCCCGGCGGGCAGCGCCAAACATTACGAGGTGCGCGTCGCGGTGGTCGCCGTGCCTGACGCCCCGCCTGCGCGTTAACGGACCGTCATCCCGCTCTGGTTCGCACGCTCAAGGCGCGTTAGGCTAAGGCGTGCGTTTAACGGGAGGCGGGATGACCCCTTTATCACCATTGCCCTATCTCCAGCCCGGCGATAGCGCGCTGTTGTTCGACGGCGAATGCAATCTGTGTCACGGGCTGGTGAGGTATCTTATTCGCGCCGATCGGCAGCGGCGCATTCTGTTGGCGACGGTGCAATCCGTCGAAGGGCAGGCGATCCTGCAGGCGTTGGGGCTGCCGACCGATCGTTTCGATTCCGTGGTCTATGTTGAGCAGGGGCGCTATTGGCTACGTTCGGCAGCGCTGTTCCAGGCGCTGCGCCAATTGGGGTGGCCGTACCGCGTGCTGGCGCTGGCGCGTTACCTGCCGCCGCGGCTGGCGGACAAGGTCTACGACGCGGTCGCCGGCAATCGCTACCGGCTGTTTGGCCGCAACGACGGCACCGGCCTGCCAGGCGCCGATCAGCCCGGGCGCTATCTGCCCCGGCGGCGGGAACCGCCGGCCTGAGCTTTACGCTTCTTTACCATCCAACTGCTTGAAATATCAACATTCCAGCCCCATATAATGGAACGTTCAGCCAACAAGGAGCGCGTATGGGAATCAGTGAAGAAGAGCACATCCGCCGTTTGACCCAAGAGAAGAACGACATGGGCAATACGGCGAAGTGGGTGGCGATCGTTTCCGCCGTGTACTTTGCCTTGATGGTGTTTTACGGCCACCCGATCGGCGTGTTGGCGATGTCGGGCGCGGTGTTCATCGTCTCTACCACCACCTGGCTGAAAAAGCGTCAGAAGGTCAAATCTTACCGCATGGCGTTGGCCAAAATCAGCGACGATCAGCCCTGATAGTCGCCGCGCTTTAGCGTATACACCAGGCTCGGCGCCGCGCCGGGCACGTCATCCAGCGTATCCACACGCTGCATGCCGATCTTTTCCAGCACCCGCCACGAAGCCTGATTCTCCGCGCGCACAATGGCGGAAATTTCACCCATCCCCAGCCCGACAAACCCGTATTGCAGTGAAGCCCGCGCCATCTCGGTGGCCAGCCCCATGCCCCAGACGCGGGTGTCGAAGCGATAGCCGAGGTTAACGGTGCGCTGCGCGCCGAGCGGTTTCCAGGACAACCCGCCAAACCCGATAACCCAATCCGGCCGTTCGCGCAGGGCGAGCGCCCAAGAGCCGTAACCGTGTTGCCGCCAGCCGGCGAGCCGCTCCTGCAGCGCCGAAGCGGCCTGCGCTTCGCTGGTGAGCGGGCCGGCGGGGTTGAAGAGCTGGGTTTGCGGATCGCCAAAGATGGCGTAGAAACGTTTGAGGTCCGCCATCACCGGCGGCCGCATCTGCAGGCGCTCGCTGAAGTACGGGGCTGAAGGATTAAAGCTCGGCATCGTTTCTCCCGGCCGGATCAATGAACAGCGTTCACTGTAGTCCAGATCGGCGAAACGGGAAATCCCCCCTCTGCGGATGAGGGGGGAGAGAGGCATTACAGGAAGGAATCGTCGTCGTCGTTGTAATCGTCGTCGGCGTAGTCCTGGTCGTCCTGGTAGTTGGCGTTCTGGAAGCCGTTGTCCTGATTCAGGAAGCTGCCGCCGTCGCCGTTGTTGAAGGTATCAAGGTTGTTGGAGGCGTCGAAATTGCGCATCGCGCTGTCGTCCAGCGGCGCCGGGGTTTCTTCGATAATGTTCACGATTTCCTGCGGCTGCGAATGGCGGAACATGCCGGTCAGCATGTCGGCCAATACCACGCCGCCGGCGACGCCCGCCGCCGTTTGCAAGGCGCCTCCCAAGAAGCCGCCGGCGCGTGAAGGCGCCGCCTGCTGCGGTTGGGCGTAGGGTGGCTGCTGCGGCTGCGCGTAGCCCCCCTGCTGCGCGTTGTTCCAGGCCGCCGTATTTTGCTGCTGCGCCTGATACTGTTCACGCGGGCTTGGCGTATTGCGGCTGCCGCCGCCGAACAGGCCGGCCAGGAAACCGCCGCTGCTCTGTTGGCCGTTGGCGGTTTGCTGCAGCTGCGCAACCTGGGCTTCCAGCTCTTTGACCCGCTGGTCCATCTGCTTAAGCGCCGCTTCCTGAATGATCATCGCCTGCGCCATGTAATAAGGGGCGGAAGGCTGCTCGCGAATATGCTGATTGATTTGCTGTTCTGCCTGGAGATCCCGTGGGCCCGTCTTGGTCTCGGCTTCTTTCAGGCGGCCAAACAGACCATCGATAAGGCGTTGTTCTTCGGATTGCATAGGCGTACCTCGGGAGATAAATAACGGTGCTGGATGATCGTTGTCATCGGTAACAATCACCCTAGCGCGTTTACATGAACCAATAAATAAATGACGGGTAAACCTGTCTATGAATTTGTTACCAATTACGGCAGCGGGATCAGCATCACCAGCTTCAGGCCGCCGTGCTCCGCAGGATGGAAGGTGAGCTGGCGATAGCGCAGCGCGCCTTGCTGAGGGTGCTCGAACGCGCGCTCGCCGCCTTCGCGCGCCATCACGTCATGCTGTTTCCACCAGTGATTAAAGTCCGCGCTGTTGTGCGTCATGCTGCGCACGAAGGCGCGCATCTCTTCGGTGTTTTGATGGTGGCTGGTTTCGGCGCGGAATTCGGCCACCACGCGGCGGGCACGTTCTTCCCAATCGCTGACCAGCGTTTTCGCCAGCGGGTGGAAGAACATGAAGTGCAGCAGGTTGGGGCTGTTGGCCACATCCAGCCAGCCGCTGAACAGCGCCGCCGCCTGCGGGTTCCAGGCGACGACGTTCCAGGTCACGTCCAGCAGGTAACAGGGCACCGTCATCTGGTGCACGCTTTGCAGCACCGCTTCGTTGGCGGTTTCGCGGTGCGTTTCCTGCTCGGGGTCGGCGACGCGCGCCAGGGTAAACAGGTAGTGGCGTTCGGCGGGGCCGAGCCGCAGCGCCTTGGCGATGCGCGCCAGCGTGAAGGGGGAAATGGACACCTCGCGCCCCTGTTCGATCCAGGTATACCAGGTGGCGCTGATGCCGCTGATTTGCGCCAGCTCTTCGCGCCGCAGGCCGCTGGTGCGGCGGCGCGAGGAACTGGGCAGGCCGAGCATTTCCGGCGTGATGCGTTCGCGGTGCGCGCGCAGAAACGCGCCGAGGGCCTTTGGCCCGGATAAGGCTTCTGATGACATAGCGTGGTACCTATTTATACCAGGATAACTGCTCATATTGTACCCGTATAGTAGCCTGATTATAGTAGCCGAAAGCCTTCAGGCACAGGCGCAAGCCGGATAATAACGGGAGCAAACATGAGCATCAGCAACAGCCATAAAAACGCGGTAGACCGGCAGTTCGGCGAGCAGGCCAACGCCTACTTAACCAGCGCGGTACACGCGCAGGGCAAGGATTTGCAGCGCCTTTCACAGTTACTGGAACCGCACGCCGGCGCGCGCCTGCTCGATCTGGGCTGCGGCGCCGGGCATGCCAGCTTCACGGCGGCGGGCAGGGTGGCGCAGGTGGTGGCCTACGATCTGTCGGCGCAAATGCTGGCGGTGGTGGAGCAGGCGGCGGCGGAAAAGGGCCTGAACAACATTCAGCTGCAGCAGGGCGTGGCGGAGTCTTTGCCGTTTGAGGACGCCGGCTTCGATCTGGTCATCAGCCGCTATTCGGCGCACCACTGGCACGACGTCGGCCAGGCGCTGCGTGAGGTCAGGCGGGTACTCAAGCCGGGCGGCAGAGCGATCTTTATGGACGTGGTCTCGCCGGGGCATCCGCTGTTGGATATCTATCTGCAAACCGTGGAAGTGCTGCGCGACACCTCACACGTGCGCAACTATGCGCCGGGTGAGTGGCTGACGTTGCTGACCGAAGCCGGGCTGGTGGTCCGCGAGGTGACGTCGGATCGGTTGATGCTGGAGTTTGGCAGTTGGGTGGCGCGCATGCGCACGCCGGCGCATTTCGTTACCGCGATCCGCGCGCTGCAGCAAAGCGTGTCGCAGGAGGTGGCGGCGCATTTCGCCATTCAGCCGGACGGCACCTTTACCAGCGATATCATGATGTTTGAAGTGACGAAGGGCTGAAAGCAACGGGGCAGCCGATGAAGGCTGCCCCGCGAAACGCTATCGGCTGCGATGTGCTTATTTTTTGTCTTCCAGCAGGCAGCGGTAGATCAGGCCGCCTATAATGCCGCCGACCAGCGGCACCAGCCAGAAGACCCACAGCTGCTGCAGCGCCCAGGTGCCCTGGAAGATCGCTACGCCGGTGCTGCGCGCCGGGTTGACGGAGGTGTTGGTCACCGGGATGCTGATCAGGTGGATCAGGGTCAGCGTCAGGCCGATCGCCAGCGGGGCGAAGCCTGCCGGCGCACGTTTGTCGGTCACGCCATGAATAACGATCAGGAAGAAGGCGGTCAGCACCAGCTCAATCACGATTGCTGATTGCAGAGAATAACCGCCCGGAGAGTGTTCGCCGTAACCGTTGGAGGCGAAACCGCCTGCGGTGGCGTCGAAACCGGCTTTGCCGCTGGCGATTAAATACAGCACCGCCGCTGCGGCGATACCGCCGATCACCTGAGCGATAACGTAAGGAATCACGTCTTTCGCCGCGAAACGGCCGCCGGCGAATAAGCCGACGGTGATCGCCGGGTTAAAGTGCCCGCCGGAAATATGGCCGACGGCATAGGCCATCGTCACCACGGTCAGACCGAAAGCCAGCGCAACGCCGAGGAAACCAATACCCAGCTGTGGGAATGCCGCTGCTAATACTGCGCTACCACAACCACCAAACACCAACCAAAATGTGCCAAAAAATTCGGCAAAAAGTCGCTTTGACATAGATTCCATCCTGCGGAATTGACTAACGGGCGTTAGCACTAAAAACTATAGAACAGCTTTTTCAGTTCATGCAGATATTCTATAGAATTTTCTTAATGCACCTTGAATAACGGCGGTATTAAATCCTCGTCATTTTATTTTGTCTATGAGAAAAACGCCGTTTTTCCCCGTGCCGGCGCGCGTTTGCCGCTTTTTTTATCTTTGCCATAAGAATTTACCCTAAGCGAAATGGCACGCTATTTTCGGGCGGTTTTTTCCAGCGGTTTTCCCCATTCAATACGCTCAGGTTAATTGCTAATTTCTATTTGCCAGCCAACTTTATTACCGATTGTGCATTTGACGAATGGCCTGTTGTCATCTAAGTGTCATGCTAAATTAATATCTTCTTCTGCCTGATACGCTTCATTCAACCTCGGGTAAAAACCATGAAAATAAAATCGCTCTCCCTGCTGTTGGCTTCACTGTTTCCTGTATTCACCTATGCTGCCGACATTGAGGTGGCGCATTATGTGGTCGGCTTCCCCGGTGGGGAACGCGTCGCCTATCAGGGAACGTTCGCCAAGAATTTCCCGCAGGGGCTGCCGGTGGGGATCGGCTCAGGGCTGACGTTCAACAGCAAGCAGGGCGACGATCTGGTGCTGACGACGCTGACCGATCGCGGCCCGAATGCCGATGCCCCTGCGGTGGGCAAGCAAGAAGCCAAGATTTTCGCCAATCCGCAATTCGTGCCCCTGTTGATGGACATTCGTATTGGCGGCGGCAAGGCCGTGGCCGAGAATGCGCGGCCCTTGCATGACGAAAAAGGGCCGATCAGCGGGCTGCCGTTGCCGGGCGAGCTGATTGGTTCCACGAACGAAGTGGCGTTGAATGACGCGCTGCAACCGCTGTCCGGCGATCGCCGCGGGTTGGATACAGAAGGCATCATCGGTGACGGCAACGGCGGCTATTGGCTGTGTGACGAGTACGGCCCGTTTCTGATCCATGTCGACGGCAAAGGCAAAATTCTCGCCAAATACGGCCCAACGCCGCAGGCCGGCGAGCAGGCGGTGGCGAGCGGTTTACCGAACATCCTGAAGTGGCGCCAACCCAACCGCGGTTTTGAGGGGCTGACCCGAATGCCGGATGGGCGCATTCTGGCGGCGGTGCAGAGCACGCTGGATGTCGAGGGCAAAAGCAAAAACAAGGCGCAGTTTATCCGGCTGGTGAGCTTCGATCCGCGCAGTGGCAAAACCGCCATGTACGGCTATCCCATCGATATCGACAGCTATAAAAAAGCCAAAGACGCCAAGATTGGCGATGTGGTGGCGTTGGACAACCAGCGCGTCCTGTTGATTGAACAGGGAAGCGATAAAGATAAAACAATGATCAACAAGATCTATCTGGTGGATCTCGCGCAGGCCAGCGATCTGAGCGCGTTTGACGACCAGGGGAAAGCGCTGGAGTTCGACGATGCGAAAGAGCTCGCCAAACGCGGCGTGAAGCTGGCGCAGAAACGGGAAGTGGCGGATCTGCGCCAGTTGGGCTGGCGCCAGGAGAAAGCCGAAGGGTTGGCGCTGATCGACGATCGCACGCTGGCGGTGATCAACGACAACGATTTCGGCTTGCAGGCCAAGCTGGTGGATGCGTCGCCAAAGAGCAAGAAAATCGGCGACTACCAGCTGGAGAAGGAAGGGCGGCTGAGCCTCGACGGCGACAAGACCGACGCCCGCATCGAATTGCGCCCGCTGGAGCAGCCGGAGTCGCTGAGCGAGCTCTGGGTGCTCACCTTGTCGCACCCCTTGAAGTGACCGATATCGGGGGCGATAGCGCCCCCTTTTGCTTCAGGTTTCCGCGTGCCGCTGCGGCGTTCTGCCGCGCGAGATGCTCTCCCACATCGCCAAAATCAGCGTAGCTCAGCGCGCCTCGGCGGGGAAAAATCTTAAATAGCGGCGGCGCGCGTTCTTTCTTTCGTCCTGTATTTAATTGTTCATCAAATAGGGGTAAGGTGAAACCTGTAAAGTTATTCCTGCCTGAAAATACATACTCGCTCTCACTTCCTCCTTATTCTCCTCACAATGATTGATGTTCTTTACGTTGCGTGACGTCCGTTTTCATTGGCTAGCGGATAATTAACATCACTGACAACGAGCTAATAAACAAGAACACCTGGAGTCAATCATGAAACTTATCCCAAGCATCGCAGCCGTATTGATCGCCGCCGCTTCCTTCTCCACTTTCGCCGCGCCGCTGTCGTCGGTGAAACAGGTCAACAGCGAGCAGGCCGCCAATCTGCAAAGCGTCGGCGTAGTGTCGGTTTCCGGCATTAGCGGCTCACCGCATGACGCCATCACCGCCCTGAAAGAAAAAGCCGCGGCGGACGGCGCCAGCCATTACCGCATTATCGGTCTGGATACCCCCGGGGATTCCAGCAACTGGCGCGGCAATGCGGAAATTTATCGCTAAGCGTTGGTTTTTTTTCACCCTTTGGCCGCGGCAGTGCGGTCAATAAAATAAACGGTCGTAATAATTATCTGAATAGCCGGGGGCATAGCGGCTTATTTTCAGGTCATTATTACGACCGTTTTTCTTTTTCCACCGCGGCAGAGGTTGCATTTTTTTACAACTGTGTCCGCCGCTTTCGGAATCATGTTAATGATTACTTAAGAAATTCGGCTCACATTGAGGGCTTAACCCAAGGAGGCCTCAATGTTAAATGCGACCCGGCTGCAACTGATGAATCACTTCGCTTACCTGCAGCAATTTATGGCTTCGCCGCGCACCGTCGGCACGCTGGCGCCTTCTTCTCCGTGGCTGTGCCAGGCGATGTTGAATCAGATTGAATGGACCCGGGCGTTGTCGATCGCGGAGCTGGGCGCGGCGGACGGCGTACTGACCAAACGCATTCTGGGGCGGATGCGCGCCGATGCGGCGCTGGAGGCTTTCGAGATCCAACCCCATTTCGTGCATCGGCTGCGCGGAATAGACGATCGGCGGCTGCAGGTGATGGCCCATTCGGCAACCCGGATGGCCACGGATTACGACGTGGTGTTTTCCTGCCTGCCGCTGCTGTCGATCCCGGTCAGGATCAGCGTGCGCATTCTTCAGCAGGCCCGGCAGCGGCTGCTGGCGCGCAACGGCACGCTGGTGCTGTTCCAATACAGTCACCTGTCGGAAAAATTGCTGTCGCGCTATTTTCACTGGCAGCGCCTGCGGGTGGTGCGCAACTTCCCGCCGGCGCTGGTGTATGTCTGTACGCCGCGTTAGCTACAGCGTTTTCTCCATCACCACCACGTCTTCGTCATGCTGCCGGCGGCGCTCAAGGGGATGCCAACCCCAGCCGGCGTACAGCGCTTCCGATTTATCGGTGATGAGATGCAAGACCGAGTGATGGCGCTGTCGCGCCGCCTCGACGATGGCCATCTCCAGACGGTGGGCGATGCCCTTGCGGCGGTGATCGGGATGCACGAAAACGCCGGCCAGCCACGGGGTGAGATCCTGGCGCTGATGATCGTCGCTGGGCCACAGGCTGGCCATGCCCACCGGGCGATCGCCGTCGATCATCATCAACGTCAGGTGATCGTCGCTCGGCCGGCTGCATTGGGCGAAGCGCAGCTGGGTGCGCTCCAGCGTTCCGCCGCGCTGTGAGCCCCACTGGCCGAAGGCCCAGGCGGCGCACACATCGGCAAACTGCGGGCACTCCGACAGCGGAATGATGCGTTGAGTCATGGTGATCTCCCGGTTTTTTGCTGTTTCTCCGTTCTATTTAACCGACTTTTCCGCCATTTTTTTAACTTTTTAAAGCCGCTCTTTCAGCGGTTTCGCGGTGTTTCGGCGCGCGCACGGTGCCGTTTCCCGGATTTCTTTTGGCAATTGCGGCGCAGGATTGCAAGTGCTAATGAGAGTGATTATCATGCGCACATTATTCCCCATGTCGGTTCAATCATGCGCAATTCCCTCATTTTACTGCTGCTTTCCCTGTGCTTTGGCGTGTTTTCCGCTCAGGCGAAGACGGTGACCGATATCACCGGCCGCCAGGTCGTGGTGCCGGACAACCCGCAGCGCATCGTGGTGGGGGAGAGCCGCATGCTGTATACGCTGGCGCTGCTGGAGCCGGGTAACCCGGCGCAGCGCATCGTCGGCTGGCCGGCGGATCTGGCGCGGTTCGATGCACAAAGCTGGCAGCTCTATACGCAGAAGTTCCCGCAGATCGCCGCGATCCCCATTATCAGCGGCAATAATTTCCGCCAGGTCAATATTGAAAGCCTGCTGCAGCTGAAGCCGGATCTGGTGATCCTGGCGCGCTACGCGCGTGAAGACGGCGACAACGATCTGCTGGTTTCCGCGCTGAACAAGGCCGGCGTGGCGGTGATCTACGTCGATCTGCGCATCGATTTGCTGAACAACACCGTGCCGAGCGTGCGGCTGCTGGGCGAAGTGCTCAATCGCCGGCAGCGCGCCGAGCAGTTCATCGCGTTTTATCAGCAGCATATGGCGGTGATCCGGCAACGGCTGGCGGGCTATCAGGGGCCGAAGCCCAAAGTGATGCTGCACCTGCATCTGGGGCGGCGCGACACCTGCTGCACTACCGCCGCGCACGGCAATCTCGGCGATCTGCTGACCTTCGCCGGCGGCGACAACATCGCCAACGCCAGCGTCAAAGGGGTGTATGGCGAGCTGAACCCGGAAACCATTCTGAGCGCCAATCCCGACGTTTACCTCGCCACCGGCATGGCCGGCCCGCAGGGCAAACGGCTGTCCGATCTGCGCCTCGGGCCGCAGGTCAGCCAACAGGACGCCGCCGACAGCTTCCGCCGGCTGATCGCCAAACAGCCAATGCTGGCCAGCCTGCAGGCGGTGAAAAATCATCGCGCCTGGAGCGTCTGGCACAATTTTTACCTCAGCCCGTATCACGTGGTGCTGGTCGAGATGTTCGCCAAAGTGTTTTACCCGGATCTGTTCGCCGACATTAACCCGCAGCAGACCTTCCAACAGCTGTATCAGCAGTTTTTGCCGTTACCTTTTTCAGGGACCTATTGGAGTCAGTTAGATAATGAATAACAACAAGCGCGGCTGGTGGTGCGCGTTGCCTTTGGCGGCCTGCGCGACATCGCCGACGTGGGCGGCGGAAAAAGCCGCATCGAAAGAAGAAAGCCTGGTGGTGATTGGCCGCAAAGATGCCGACGGCGTGCAGAGCTATCAGCCGTTGACCAGCGTCACCGGCACCCGCAGCGAAACCAGCCTGCTGAACGTGCCGCAGGCGATCGACGTGGTGCCGCAGCAGGTGATTACCGATCAGGCGGTCAGCAGCCTGGACGAAGCGCTGTACAACGTCAGCGGCATTACCCAGGCCAACACGCTGGGCGGCACCCAGGACGCGGTCATGAAACGCGGCTTCGGCGACAACCGCGACGGCTCCATTCTGCGCGACGGCGTGCGCTCGGTGCAGGCGCGCAATTTCACGCCGACCACCGAGCGGGTGGAGGTGCTCAAGGGGCCGGCCTCGATGCTGTACGGCATGGGCGAGCCGGGCGGGATGATCAACATGATCACCAAAAAGCCCCAGCTGCAGCAGCATACCCACGTGGAAGGCTGGGGCAGCAGCTTCAACGGCGGCGGCGGCCAGCTTGACGTTACCGGGCCGCTCGGCACGTCGGGGTTCGCCTATCGCATGATCGTCGATCACGATGAAACCGATTACTGGCGCAACTTTGGCCGCAATCGCCAGACGGTGATCGCGCCGTCGTTGATGTGGTACGGCGAGAACACCACCGTGCGCTTGGCCTATGAACATATGGAATATCTGGTGCCGTTCGATCGCGGCACCATTATCGATTCACGCACCGGCAAGCCGGTGAATACGCCGCGCGATCGCCGTTTCGACGAAGCCTATAACGCCACCCGCGGCGATCAGGACAGCGTTACCCTGCAGATCGATCAAACGCTCAACGAGCGTTGGAAAAGCTCACTGACCTACGCCTACAGCCGCAACAGCTACAGCGACAACCAGGCGCGCGCCACGGCGCTGAACCCGGAGAGCGGCGTGTTGAGCCGCCAGGCCGACTCGACCGCCAACGCCGTCAGCCACGCCAACGCGGTGCAGCTGACGCTCAATGGCGACGTGGACTGGGGCAGCATCAACCACCAGATGCTGTTCGGCTTCGATTTTGAAGATAACCGCACCTACCGCGGCGACATGATCCGCGGTAAAAAGAACAGCGATTTCAATATCTATCATCCGGTATACGGCCTGATGCCGCCGTCGACCGCGGTCAGCGCCAAAGACAGCGACCAGCGGGAAAACCTCACCAGCTACGGCTGGTTTATGCAGGATTCCATCCAGCTGACCGATAAATGGCTGGTGATGGGCGGGCTGCGTTACGACGCTTTCGACGTCTATGCCGGCAAGGGGCGGCCGTTCCAGACCAATACCGACAGCTCGGACAGCAAGCTGGTGCCGCGCGCCGGGGTGGTCTACAAGCTGACGCCTTACGTATCGCTGTACAGCAGCTATACCGAGTCGTTCAAGCCGAACTCTTCCATCGCCACCCAAATTGGTTCGCTGCCGCCGGAGCAGGGCAAGTCGTGGGAGGTCGGCGGCAAGCTGGCGCTGCCGAACGGCGTTACCGGCACGCTGGCGCTGTTCGACATCACCAAGCGCAACGTGATGGTCAGTGAGCTGGTGGAGGGCGAAACCGTGACGCGCACCGCCGGGCGCGTGCGTTCGCAGGGCGTGGAGCTGGACGTGGCCGGCAATCTCACCGACTCGCTGAGCCTGATCGGTTCCTATGCGTATACCGACGCGCGGGTGGTGGACGATCCGGACAATAAGGGTAAAGAGATGACCAACGTGGCGCGCCACACCGCCTCGCTGTTCCTGACCCAGAATCTGGGCAGCCTGGGGCTGTACAGCGGTGATGAGGTGCGCATCGGCGCCGGCGCGCGTTACGTGGGCCGCCGTCCGGGTGACGCCGCCAACAGTTTCTACCTGGATAATTACACCGTTGCCGATGCGTTCGCCGCTTATACCATGCCGATCAACGGCTATCGGGTGAAATGGCAGCTGAACGTGAAGAACCTGTTCGATAAAACCTACTACCCGTCCAGCGGCGGCAACCTGCGCGTGGCGGTGGGGGAACCGCGTGAGGTGGTGCTGCGCGGCAGTATCGATTTCTAAGCCACGGGCGGTGAAATTTGCTTAAATAACCGCCCCAACGTTAAGGAGAGCCCATGAGCCTGCAGATTCGTTTGGCACAGCAGCGGGATATCGTGCACTTGATGGCGGTTGAACGTTCGGCGGCGCAGCTGTTTCACCAGCAGCCGGAATGGCGCTTTATCGCCGAAGGCGAGGTGATGGCCCCGCAGCAGCATGCCGCATTTATCGCCGAGCGCCGTGAATGGCTGGCGGAAAGCGACAACGGCGAGTGCGCCGGTTTTATCGCTGTGCAGGCTCAGGGGGAAGATTGGCACATCGCCGAATTGTCGGTCGCCGGCGCCTGGCAGCGGCAGGGCATCGGCCGTCGCCTGATCGGCGCGGTGGCGCAAGAGGCCAAACGGCAGGGCGCGGGTCGCCTGACGCTCACCACCTTCATTGAGGTGCCGTGGAATGCGCCTTACTACCGGCGGCTGGGATTCCGGCCGCTTGACGACGCGCGGCTCACGGCCGCTCTGCGGCGGCACCTGGATGAGGATCTGGCGCACGGCTTTGCCGCAGGCAGTCGCTGTGCCATGGAATTTACACTATCGTAAATATTGAAATACAGAGCGGGCAGGGTATGATGCTGCCACCACGCCATCGCACCCGCTCGGTATTTTGGTATGCAATGCACTCAAGTCACCGCATAAGGGACAACCCGTAATGACACAAACCCTGTTCATGATAGGCGCTCGCGGAGCCGGCAAGACCACGGTAGGCAGCGCATTGGCGTTGGCGTTGGGCTATCAGTTCGTCGATACCGATCTGTTTATGCAGCAGGCGGCGCAGATGAGCGTGGCGGAAATGGTCGAGCGCGAGGGCTGGCTGGGGTTCCGCCGCCGCGAGACCATCGCGTTGCAAACCGTGACCAAGCCGTCAACTATAGTTGCCACCGGCGGCGGGGCGATCCTGGCGGAGGAGAACCGTCAGTTTATGCGCCAGCATGGCACCGTTATCTACCTGCGCGCGCCGGCCAGCGTGTTGGCGCAGCGGTTGGAAGAGTACCCGGAAGATGCGCAGCGCCCGACGCTCACCGGCAGACCGATCGCCGAGGAGATGCTCGAGGTGCTGGCGGCGCGCGAAGCGCTGTATCAGGACGCCGCGCATTACGTGATAGACGGCGCCGCCGATCCGCAGCGGGTGGTGGAACAAATCCTCGCGGTGTTGCCGCGTGAGACGGTGAAGTAACCCTTTCTTCTCTTCGGGCGCCGTGCGCCCGTTTTCCTATTCCGTTTGCCGAGCCGGCGCAAAGTACGCCCCGGGCGTGACGCCGAAGCGGCGACGAAAGGCGGCGATATAGGCGCTGACGTTGTCATAGCCACAGGCGTCGGCCACCTCGCCGACCGCTTTGCCGCGTGATAATCCCTCCAGTGAACGCAATACCCGCGCCTGCTGGCGCCACAGCGCGAAGCTGATGCCGGTTTCCTGCAGAAAGCGGCGGCTCAGGGTGCGCGGGCTGAGCCCGGCCCAAATAGCCCAGTCTCGCTGGCTGCGCGGGCTGGCGGGATCGTTCAGCAGCGCCCGGGCGATGTTCAGCAACCGGGCGTCCTGCGGCAGCGGCAATTGTAACGGCGCGCGGCTTGCCGCGTGCATTTCGTCCAGCAGCACCTGCAGCAGCCGCCGTTGCGGCGCGCTCAGCGGGCCGGCGGGGAACTGCGCGATGCGCTCCACCAAGGCCTGCAACAGCGCAGAGGCCGTGAACAGCTGCGGCAGCGGCGGCATCTCCGGCACGCTTTCCACCGGCAGATACAGACTCCAGCCCGCCACGTCGCCGCAGGCCAGCGCCTGATGGGCGCATCCCGGCGGCAGCCAGCCCAGCGTACCGCCGGTGATCGCCCATTGCCGGCCCGGGAGCTCCATTGCCAGCATGCCGCGCGTCAAGAGATAGATCTGGCCGCCTTCGTGCCGGTGCCAGGGCGTCAGGTGCTTTTTTTCATGCTGAAGGCGTTGGCTGCGGATCTGCGTCATATTGGCCGTTTAACGTTATTTAAAGTCTTGATGTGGTTATTATGCCATCGCCTGGCCGGGATAGGATCGCCGTTCACCCTATTTCGGAGAAACCTGATGACTCAACTTACCCCACTGAACCTGGTGCTCGATACGCTGCAGCAGGTCGTCGCCAGCCCGGAGCACCGGCCAACGCAGCTCGCCGCCCGTTTCAGCGCAGACTACCGCCAGCAGGTGGATGGCAAGGTGCTGAACTTCGAGCAGTTTGAGCAACACATGGCGCTGCTGAAGCGGCAAACCCGGCGCATGACGCTGAGCGTGATCGCGGCGGCGGAGCGGGGCGAGGCGGTGCTGACCCATCATCTGGTCGAGGTGGAAAAGCGCGACGGCTCCTGCAGCCGCGTGCGGGTGCTGGCGCACTTCACCGTGCGTGAGGGCCGCATTTGCGCCTGCGACGAACTGACCGAGCTGCTGGCGGGCGTGCCCGGCGATCGCGATCTTGGCTCGCGCGTGTCGGAATGAGGGCGACTGCTATACTTGCTACTGTGTGAAACACACGGGAGAACGGCATGCGCGAAAATGATCAACCTGCTTATCCACGGAGCGCCCGCGTCGTAGAGGTGTTTCGGGGCGACCCGAACCTGCATCTGCGCCGTTTTGAAGTGCGCACCGACGACATTGAGCCGAATACGCTGCTCAGTGAACATGAAACCGAGCAGGAAGCGCTTGACGCCAAGCATCGCTATGAGGACGAGGCGTTAGAGCTCTGACCTGCAGCCCAGCGGAAACCGGCGCCAGGCCGGTTTCCCGTTTATCCCCGCCTTAGCACATATTTCCCAGAACAATATTGATAATGATAATCATTTGTGTGATTTTTATCGCCCCTATTGGGTGTTTCACTTCTGGGAAAAGAGATGTCCAATTCCGAGTTGCAGGCGCTGTTTCTGCGCCATATGCGGCCGCTGCAAGCCTATTTGAACGCCAAACTGCGCGACCCTCAGCTGGCTGCGGACTTGGCGCAGGAAAGTTTTACCCGCCTTACCGAGCAGTATCCGCAGGGTAATATTCTCGATATCGAGGCCTACCTGTACAAAACCGCCAAAAACCTGATGCTCGACCATCTGCGTCAGCAGCAGCGGCGGCAGACCGAAGCGGTCGAAGACGACGTTCTGGCGCAGTATCCCTCCGGTGAACCGGCGCTTGAACAACTGGCGATCGATAGCCAATTGCTGCAGCTGTTGCAGCAGGCGCTGGCGGACATGCCGCCGCGCACGCAGCAGATTTTCCGCCTTAACCGGCTCGATGGCCTGACCCAGGCGCAGGTGGCGGCGCAGCTGGGCGTGTCGCTCAGCACGGTGGAAAAACACCTGGCTAGCGCGCTCGAGCGGCTGATGGCGCGGATGGAAGAACAATAATGGCAATTTTTTTACGGGTTTATCCGCGCTCAGACGTCTTAACCTATAACCAGAAAAAACAGAGGTCTATGCCATTATGAAACCGCTAACCGCACAGGCGCGACAGCAGGCGGCCGCCTGGGCCGTGAGCCTGGCCGAAGGGGCGCTGCCGGCCGATCGGCGGCGAGCGTTGGACGCCTGGCTGGCCGCCGATCCGCAGCATCCGGCGGCGCTGCGTCAGGCACGGCTGCTGTGGACGACGCTGGGGCAACTGCCGCCAGAGCAGCGGCAGGCGTTACAACCGCAGGTGGCGGCGCTGAAAACGCCATCTCACCATCGATGGCCCCGCTGGGCGGTGGCGGCGGCGGTGGCGATCGCCGTTTCCTTCGGCGTTTATCGCGGGCCGGATCTGTGGATCGGCATGCAGGCGGATTATCAAACCGTTCGCGGCGAGGTGCGCGAAGTGGCATTGCCGGACGGCAGCCGGGTGGCGCTGGACAGCGGCAGCGCGATCGCACTGGCGTATTCCGCAGGCGAACGCAAGGTGCGGCTGCTGAGCGGCGCCGCCTATTTTATCGTCGCGCCGTTAGGTGGGGCGGAAAGCCGCCCATTCAGGGTGGAGGCGGAAAACGGCGTCACTCAGGCGCTGGGCACCGAGTTCAGCGTGGCGCGCACCGAACGGGGCGTGGACATCAGCGTGCATCAGCACAGCGTGCGGGTGACGCTTGAGCGCGGCGAGCGCTCGCTGGTGGTCGCGCAACGCCAGGCGGCGCATTACCGCAACGGGCAGCTGCAGCTGACGCGGCAAACGGCCGGCGATGACGCCTGGCGGCGCGGCTGGCTGGTGATCGACCGCCAACCGCTGCCGCAGGCGCTCGCGCAGCTCAACCGCTATCGCGCGACCCGCATCGTGGCGGTCAATCCCGCGCTAAGAGCGCGCACGGTGAGCGGCGTGTTTGCGCTCAATAAACTCGACGACGGCGTCGGCGCCATTCGTCAGGAACTCTCCGCCCGCCAGCTGAATCTCCCCGGTATCACGCTGCTTTACTGAGCGGCGCAGGCGGGCCGGGATGCCCGTTTCGCCGCTATTTTCACTTTCTGTAAAAAATCTTTACGGGTTTTTGCCTCCCGGAACGTCCTTATGTTTAAACGAGATTGATTTCTATTATCACTTGGTTTGGCATTCTTTCGGGTGGAACACACACGCATGTTTATTCACAAGGGAACCACGCCGGCCGGCCGATTGGCCACGGCGGTACGCGCCGCGCTGGCGGCGATGATGTTGACTCAGCCGGCTGTGGCGCTCGCTGCCCAGGCTGAGGCGAACGGCGCGCAGGCTGCACAGCAAAAGCATTTCAACGTTGCGGCGCAGCCGCTGCAGAGCGCCATGTTGCGCTTCGCCGAGCAGGCCGGCATGCAGGTATTTTTCGACGAGGTGAAGCTCGACGGCATGCAGGCGGCGGCGCTGAACGGCAGCATGAGCGTTGAACAGGGCCTGCGGCGCTTGATCGGCGGCAATCCGGTGGCTTTCCGCCTGCAGCCGCAGGGGCAGATCGTATTGAGCCGGCTGCCGACGGCGAACGGCGACGGCGGCGCGCTGGCGCTGGACAGCCTGACGGTGCTGGGCGCCGGCGGCATCAACGCCAACGATTGGGTTTACGACGAACCGCGCTCGGTCAGCGTCATCAGCCGCGAACAGATGGACAACCGCCCGGCGCGACATGCGGCCGATATTCTGGAGCAGACGACGGGGGCCTATTCCAGCGTCAGCCAGCAAGATCCGGCGCTGTCGGTCAACATCCGCGGCATACAAGACTACGGCCGGGTGAACATGAACATCGACGGCATGCGGCAGAATTTTCAAAAGAGCGGCCATGGCCAGCGTAACGGCACCATGTACATCGATTCCGAACTGCTGTCCGGCGTAACCATCGACAAGGGCACCACCGGCGGTATGGGCAGCGCCGGCACGCTCGGCGGCATCGCCACCTTCAATACCGTCAGCGCGAGCGATTTCCTGGCGCCGGGCAAAGAGCTGGGCGGCAAGCTGCACGCCAGCACCGGCGATAACGGCACCCACTTCATCGGCAGCGGCATACTGGCATTGGGCAACGAAACCGGCGATATCCTGCTGGCCGCCAGCGAACGCCACCTCGGCGACTATTGGCCCGGCAACAAGGGCGACATCGGCAACATTCGCATCAATAACGACACCGGCAATTACGATCGCTACGCCGAGAGCATCAAGAACAACAAAATCCCCGACACTAATTACCGCATGCACTCGCGGCTGGCCAAGGTGGGCTGGAACCTGCCCGCCAACCAGCGCCTGCAGCTGAGCTATCTGCAGACCCAGACCGCGTCGCCGATCGCCGGCACCTTGACCAACCTGGGCACCCGACCGCCTTATGAACTGGGCTGGAAGCGCACCGGTTACAGCGACGTGATGGCGCGCAACGCGGCATTCGACTACAGCCTGGCACCGGAAGGCGTCGACTGGCTCGATTTTCAGGCCAAGCTGTATTACGTCGATACTCAGGACGACAGCGACACCTACAGCACCAGCTCGCTGCTGGACAACGGCTACGCGACGCGCACCCGCCTGCGCACCTATGGCGCGCAGGCGCAAAACACCTCGCGTTTCAGCCTGGCGCCGGGGCATGACTTCCGCGCCAACTACGGGCTGGAGTTCTATTACGACAAAGCGACCAGCGACTCTTCCCGTGAGGGTATGGAAGGAGTGACGCCGGCCGGCAACCGTTCGGTCGGCAGCCTGTTCGCCAACCTGACCTACGACTACGACGGCTGGCTGACGCTGGAGGGCGGGCTGCGTTACGACCGCTATCGCCTGCGCGGCCAGACCGGCCTGAGCTACGCCGATTTCCCGTACACGGTGGACAACCCGTGCAAACAGCTTCGGCTGCGCAATTGCCAGGCAACGACTACGCAGCAGGAGTGGAGCGTCGATCGCGATCAGGGCAAGCTGTCGCCGACGCTGGCGGTGGCGGTGCGTCCCGGTGTGGAATGGCTGGAGCTGTATACCACCTACGGCAAATCCTGGCGGCCGCCGGCGATCACCGAAACGCTGACCAACGGCAGCGCGCACAGCACCTCGACGCAATACCCTAACCCGTTCCTGCAGGCCGAGCGCTCGCGCGCCTGGGAAGTCGGGTTCAACGTGCAGCAGCCGGATCTGTGGTTTGAGGGCGATCGGTTGGTGGCCAAGGTGGCCTACTTCGACACCAAAGTGGATAACTACATCAACCTGGCGATTAATCGCGACAAGCCGGGGCTGGTGCAGCCGAGCATCGGCAATGCCGCCTACGTCAACAACCTGTCGAAAACCCGCTTTCGCGGGCTGGAGTACCAGCTCAACTATGACGCCGGAGTGTTCTACGCCGACCTGACCTACACCCACATGATCGGTAAAAACGAGTTCTGCTCAAAGAACGCCTGGTTGGGCAATCGCCTGCGCTACGGCGCCAATTCTCGGCCGGGCAATTTCTACGTGGAGCAGGATCCGACGGCAAATGATGCCGTGTCCTGCGATGGCGGCTCACAGTTCGGCACCGCCGCCTACCTGCCGGGCGATCGCGGCTCGGTGACGCTGGGTGGCCGCGCCTTCGATCGCAAGCTGGACGCCGGGGTGACCGTGCGCTTTGCGCCGGGCTATCAGGACAGCTCGGTGCCATCCAATTATCCGTACCTGGCCGACTGGCCGAAGTACACCCTGTTCGATCTGTACGCCAGCTACAAGCTGACCGACAACCTGACGCTGCGCGGCTCGGTGGAGAACCTGACCAACCGCGCCTACGTCGTCAGCTATGGGGAGACGCTGGCCAATACCCTGAGGCGCGGCCGCACCGTGCAGGGCGGGGTGGAATACCGTTTTTAAGCAGTAAAAGGGCGTTGCTCATCCTTGAGCACAAGGGCTGCCTCGCAAGGGGCGCCGTTCATCAATGGAGATAGAGAAATGGCATTTTCAGTCAACTATGACAGCAGTTTCGGCAGCTACAGCATCCATAACTATCTGAACGAGTGGGCGTCGTCATTTGGCGATATCAACCACACCAACGGTAACGTCACCGACTCCAACAGCGGTGGCTTCTATGGCGGCAGCCTGTCCGGCAGCCAATATGCCGTGACCAGCACCGCCAACAACATCACCTCGTTCGTGGCGGGCGGGAATCTGACCTACACCTTATTCAATGCCCCGGCGCACACCCTGTACGGCCAACTGGATTCGCTGTCGTTCGGCGATGGCCTGAACGGCGGCGGCTCCACGCCGTACAACATCCAGGTGCCTGACGTCAGCTTCGGCGGCCTGAACCTCAGCAGCCTGCAGGCGCAGGGCCACGATGGCGTGGTGCACCAGGTGGTGTACGGCCTGATGTCCGGCGATACCGGCGCGCTGGAAACCGCGCTGAACGGCATCCTCGACGACTACGGCCTGAGCGTCAATTCCACCTTCGATCAGGTGGCGGCGGCGACGGCGGTGGGCGTGCAGCACGCCGACAGCCCGGAACTGCTGGCGGCCTGATCGCGGCCGTTTGCCCGCCGGCGCCGCGCGCCCCGGCGGGCATTTTCTCGTTTTTAGCCGATGGAAAACGCCATGAAAAACGCCGTCAGGCGCGGAGAAGTGATGAGCGTGCTGGCCGCATACCGGCGCGGATTTTGGGGCATCGCGCTGTTTACCGCGGTGATCAACCTGCTGATGCTGGCACCCGCGCTGTACATGCTGCAGGTCTACGATCGCGTGTTGCCGTCGGGCAACCGCATGACGCTGGCGATGCTGACCCTGATGGTGGTCGGCCTTTACCTGTTTATGGGGCTGCTGGAGTGGGTGCGCAGCCAGGTGGTGATCCGCCTCGGCGCCCAGATGGATATGCGCCTGAATCAGCGAGTCTACGACGCCGCCTTCGAAACCAACCTGAAAACCGGCAACCCGCTGGCGGGGCAGGCGCTGAACGATCTGACCAACCTGCGCCAGTTCGCCACCGGCAATGCGCTGTTCGCCTTTTTCGATGCCCCCTGGTTCCCGGTTTATCTGCTGGTGGTTTTTCTGCTTCATCCCTGGCTTGGCGCGTTGGCCAGCGCCGGGGTGATCGTGCTGGTGCTGCTGGCCTGGCTCAACCAACGGGTGTCGCAGGCGCCGCTCGCGGAGGCCGGCCGGGTCGCGCTGAGCGCCACGCAGCAGGCCAACGGCAACCTGCGCAATGCGGAGACCATCGCCGCCATGGGGATGCTGACCGACTTGCGCCTGCGCTGGCTGCGGCAGCATCAGCAGTTCCTGCTGTTGCAGAACCGCGCCAGCGAGAAAATCGCCGCCGTCACCGCCTGGTCGAAAACCGTGCGGCTGGCGCTGCAGTCGCTGATGTTGGGCTGCGGCGCGCTGCTGGCGGTCAACGGCGACATTACGCCGGGCATGATGATCGCCGGATCGATCCTGATCGGCAGGGTGCTGGGGCCGATCGATCAGCTGATCGGCGCCTGGAAGCAGTGGTCGTCGGCGCGCCAGTCCCTGCAGCGGCTGGAGGTGATGCTGGCCGCCAACCCGCCGCAGGCGGCGAGCCTGCCGCTGCCGGCGCCCAGCGGCACATTGGCCGTGAATCAGTTGACCGCCAGCGCGCCGGGCGGGAGCGCGCCGGTGTTGCACGGCGTCAGTTTTCGTCTGGAGGCCGGGGAGGTGTTGGGCGTCATTGGCGCGTCCGGCTCCGGCAAAACGCTGCTGATGCGCCAACTGGTCGGCGCGCTGACGCCGCTCAGCGGCGACGTGCGGCTGGACGGTGCGGATCTTCGGCAGTGGGACAAACAGCAACTGGGGCCGCATATCGGCTACTTGCCGCAGGATATCCAGCTGTTCGCCGGCACCCTGACGGAAAATATCGCCCGCTTTGGCCAGGTTGACGCCGAGAAGGTGGTGGCCGCCGCCGCGCTGGCCGGCGTGCACCAACTGATCCTGCATTTGCCCAAAGGGTATGAAACCGAGCTGGGCGAGGGCGGCAGCGGCCTGTCCGGCGGCCAGCGTCAGCGGGTGGCGCTGGCGCGCGCGCTGTATGGCTCTCCGGCGTTGGTGGTATTGGACGAGCCGAACGCCAACCTCGATCGCGAAGGGGAAGAGGCGCTGCAGCGGGCGATCGAAGCGCTGAAAAAGCGCGGCACCACCATCGTGTTGGTGACCCACAAACCGGCGATCCTGGCGACGACCGACAGATTGCTGGTGCTGGCCGCCGGCCAGGTGCAGCACTTCGGCCCCAGCGACGCCATCCTGAAAAAACTGCCTGGTTTTACGCCCGCGGCCGTACCGGCCAACGCCGGCCGCAGCAGCGGCGGCGGTTTCAACGTCAACTACGCCAATTTTGCCAAAACGGCCAGCGGTGAACGAAAAGTATGAGCAATCAGAGTGTGATCCCCGGCGATATCGACGCGCTTTCCCGGCAGTTCGACGAAGGGCGCCACCTGCGGCTCGGTGGTTGGCTGGTGCTGTTGGGGTTTGGCGGTTTCCTGCTGTGGGGGCTGTTGGCGCCGTTGGATAAGGGCGTGCCGGTCTCCGGCAGCGTGGTGGTGGCCGGCAACCGCAAGGCGGTACAGCACCCGAGCGGCGGCGTGGTGTCGCAAATTCAGGTGCATGAGGGCGACCGGGTCAGCGCAGGACAGGTGCTGCTGCTGATGGATACCGTCGACAGCCGCACCCAGCGCGATGCGCTGCGCAGCCAGCAGTTGAGCAACGCCGCGCAGCGGGCGCGGCTGCAGGCCGAGCGCGACGGCCTGCAGGCGATCGCTTTCCCGGCATTGCTGCAGGCGCGGCGGGAGGAGCCGGAGGTGATGTCGTTGATGCTGCTGCAACAGCAGCTGTTCACCAGCCGCCGCGCGGCGTTGCGGAGCGAACTGGCGGCGATCGCGGAGAGCATCGCCGGATCGCAGGCGATGCTGGAAGGGATCCGGCAGTCTTACGCCAGCAAGCAGCGGCAAAAGGCCATGTTGCAGGAGCAACTGAGCGGTATGCGCAAGCTGGCGGCGCAAGGGTATGTGGCGCGCAACCGGCTGCTGGATCTGGAAGGGCAGTATGCGCAGATCGACGGCCAGGCGTCCGAAGACACCGGCAATATCGGCCGCCTGGGGCGCCAGATCCTGGAGCTGAAGCTGCGGGCGATCCAGCGGCGGGAAGAGTATCAAAAAGAGGTCAGCAGCCAATTGGCCGAGGTGCGGATGAAGCTGGACGAGCTGGATAACCGCCTGGCCAAGGCGGAGGCCGATCTTGGCCATACGCAGGTGAAAGCGCCGGTGGCGGGCACCGTGGTGGGGCTGAGCGTGTTCACCGAAGGCGGCGTGATCGGCGCCGGTCAGCAGCTGATGGAGATCGTGCCCAGCGATCGGGGGCTGCAGGTGGAGGCGCGTATTCCGGTCGAGCTGATCGATAAGGTGCAGGTGGGATTGCCGGTCGAGCTGTTGTTCTCGGCGTTTAACCAAAGCACCACGCCGCGCGTCGAGGGCGAGGTGACGCTGGTCGGTGCCGATCGCCTGACCGATGAGAAAAGCGGCGCGCCCTATTACAGCGTGCGCGCCAAGGTCAGCGAAGCGGGTCTGCAGCGGTTGAACGGGTTGGAAATCCGCCCGGGGATGCCGGTCGAAGGGTTCATCCGCACCGGCGAACGTTCGATGATGAACTACCTGTTCAAACCGCTGACCGATCGCCTTCATCTGGCGCTGACGGAAGAGTGAGCATGTCGGTTTCGCCGCTGCCTTTCGCCGCGCCCGGCGCCGCCATGCCCTGGCGCCGTTGCCTGGTGCTGGTGCTGGCGCTGCACCTGCTGGCCGCGGCGCTGCTCTGGCCCTGGCGAGACAAGGCCGAGCCGCCGTGGGTGCCGCCGCCAGCGGTCATGGTGGTGATGGCCGCCGCACCGCAGGCTCCGGCCGAGGTAAAACAACCGCCGGGGCAAAGGACGCCGCCTGAGGTTGAACCGCCGGCGCCGCCGGAACCCTTGCCGGCGGTGAAGGTACCTGAAACCGTACGGCCGAACATCGCCGTACCGCCGAAGCAGAAAAAATCGCCCAAGCCGGTGAAGAAAATCCCCCTGCCGCGCACGCCGCCGCAGGAGAAAACGATCGCGCCGCCGAGAATTCAGGAGCAAAGCGTCGGCGCGCCGCCGCCGGGCCGGGCGGATAAAGCGGCCGCGCCGCAAACCCGCCTGACGCCCTATGCACAGGCGGGGGAAGATAGCTGGCGCAGCCGCATCAACAGCCGCCTTAATCGCTTTAAGCGTTATCCCAAAGACGCCTTGCGGTTGAAGCGCCAGGGCGTCGGGCAGGTGCGTTTCACCCTGGACAGGCAGGGCCATGTGTTGGCGGTGACGCTGGTCAGCAGCGCCGGGTTGCCGTCGCTGGATCGCGAAATCCAGGCGCTGGTCAAGCGCGCTTCGCCGTTGCCTACGCCGCCGGCGGACGCCTACGTCAACGGCACGGTGGAATTGACGTTGCCGATCGATTTCAGTTTGCATTGAGCGCTTGCCGACGCTACGACGTTTTACAATAGACCCAGTATGTTAAGGCAAAGCAATTCGCGGGTGTTTTTTATGCCGAGTCTATCCAGCGCTGTTCGCCGTTGGGTATAGACCGTTTTGGCTGTAACGCCCCTCTCACGTGCCAATGAAGAAATGGGAATACCTTGCAACGTGGCCAAAATGACCTGACGCTCTTTGTCGGACAGTGATTCCGGCCGTACGCCGTGTCGGGCTATCTGTTTCTCTTCGCCATACATCCAGGCTAAAAAGTTGCGTAGTAATATGTCGATTGGCAGATGAAGGTGGAAAACAATCGGTGATCCTAGATTTTTCGTCAAATAACGCCCATTAGTTGACGCTGAATCCATTAGTAATGCAGATCGCCAGTTCGGATGGTAGGGTAGGCGACGATATAGTTGAACGATATTTCTCAGATAAGACACATTGCGCGGACAAACGTGAAAAAGTAATAATCCTGAATGCCCCTTTAGGCTCTGCCCCCGTATAAATGCCGCAGGCGAAGCGTAAGCACTGAAATTTTCAACATGCGGCGTCAGTAACTCTGTCAGCCCCACTTGTGTCAAGGCGCAGCTACTGATAATGCTCAGGCTGCGTGGTGTTGTCACTGCTGCAGCGGCTGCGTTAACACGCGTTTGCTCCTGTCTCTCTGTATGCATTTCGTTTTTGGTTTCTTGGAAAAATATCCGCTATGACATCAATAACGGGGATTTTTCACTATCAGGCCATTACCTGATTTTCCGTCCGAGCCGCTGGTCTGCGGCCTTAATATCAGGTGATGACCTGATACCCCATCCATGGACAGTTTCCTATCATTAATCCCGCTTGGCGCATGTGTCGCTTGATGAGTCGAGGTGACATTCTCCTGCAACGTTACGGGGGCTTTGATGCCCCCCGAGTGGTTTAAGTTTTCGCGAGAATCCATATTCATAGAGGATGCTATATGTGCATTGATGTTGTCGTTCCTGTTTTTAATCAGCTGGAGAAAACAATTCTTTTTGTTAATTCATTGGGTAATCAAGTTAGCAACAGGCTTATTATTGTCGATAATGGTAGCGACGAAGATATGCGAAATTATCTTGGCGGCTTGGATGCGACGTTGATTACCAATGAAATTAATCTGGGCTATACCAAGGGAATGAATCAAGGGTTATTACAGGTGAAAAGTGAGTATGTGCTTTTTGCCAATAACGATGTGATTTTGCCTGCCAATGTACTGCAGCGCCTGCTCGCGCATTTAGAAAACTATGACATTGTCGCGCCGCTAACGAATAAGGCCTCTGGGACCCCTGAGGCCATTACGCCATTGCTTATTGACTTCGATCCTCTGACTGGCGATATCGAGCCATTTTCCGAAGCGCTCTACGAAAAAAACAAAATGCGTTCGATGCCAGTCCCCAGCGCCTATGGCCACTGTTTATTGATGAAGCGAGATGTGCTCGAAAAGGTGGGGCTGCTGGATGAGTCTTTCGAATCAGGCTACCACACCGATGACGATTTTTGCCGTCGAGCGATTGATATGAATTTAAAAATAGGTCTGGCGCTTGACTGTTTTGTTTTCCATTTTTGTCATTCCACATTCCGCTCTTTAGGTATTGATTCTAAAGATGAAATTGAAAAGTCAATGCGCCTATTCAAGGATAAGTTCAAATGATATTTATCGAAGGATTGCCGTGCGCGGGGAAAAGCTTATTGGTGAATGCGCTGGCGGCGCAGGGAACAAGCGTCTGCTTTGAGTTGGGGAAGGTGTTGAGCAGGGCAGATTTTCCAGGTAACGGTCTTTCTTTGGCAGAGGTTGAAAAAATCAACGATTGGTTTATCGCTAAAGAATGTGAACGCATGCGGGGAAAGGCGCATTACTTTGATCGTTCCTATTTCACCCATCTTTGTTACGCCTATGCCTACGGTAGATTTATGTCGCTCGATATTTTTTCAGTAACGGTGAAAAGGTATGCAGAAAAAATCTCTGATGGCGGTTTACCCCTGCCGTGGGGGATTGTTTATGTCGATATAGAAAGCAAAGAGTCGATTGCCAGACAAGAAAACAAGATAACCACGCGCGTTTCTCGCGGCCTGCCGGCATTTTGGCGAAACGAACAGTTTTTGAATGATACCCGCTATGCCTATCAAAACCTGTTTTCTTCTTGTTTTGACATTCCTGTTATTTCTATAGATGCGAGGCTCAGTACGCAGGCAAAATTGAATCAATTGAATGAGTGGATGCCAGGCGTGGTGGAGCGGCATGACGCAGCCATTGATTTCAATGCGTTTATAGGAAAAAACCTCAGGGATGGAACCAGATGATGATGGTCTATTTTTTTTCTTTTGCTCTGATTTTTCTCTTTTTGGTTGTCAATGTGTCACAGTATATCAATATCAGTAAGAGTCGGAGATTTATTAAAAAAGAGATGCAGGTTGCGTTAACGGGCGAGAGGCGAAATCGTCTGATTGTTTTAATTCCGGTTATGGATGAGCATAAAATAATTAATGAAACGATTACGTATTTTAATCGTATTCTTTCATCTCATCCAGACAGTCTTTTAGTCTTTGTGACAACCCAAAAAGAAGGCTGTGCGGAGAAGAATAAAACCTATCAGAAAATACTTCCTTATTTATCTGAGAAAACGTTAATCATTCATTACCCCTTCCTTTCAGGAAATAAAGCTCATCAGCTCAACTATGCGGTTGAGTTGTTGGGACGTATGCAAAAAATGGATGGGGGGCCAACCTACTATGGCGTGTTTGATGCAGATTCTCGGCCGGATCCTCGAGGACTTGACTATGTTGCTCAGAGTCTCGAGGAAGAAAAGGTATATCAAATGCCGCCGGTGTATTCGACCAATTTTGATGAACTTTCTCTTTTTGGCAAAGCGTCCGCCATTTTTCAAACCCGCTGGATGATGAGCTACGAGTTACCGACTCTGTTGAAAAATCACCAGATGCAAAAAGCGACGCACTTATCTTATTGCATTGGGCATGGATTATTTATACGGCAGCAGTATTTTGAGGAGAATCTCTTTCCGGTTGAAACCGTAACGGAAGATCTTCTGTTCGGTTATCGGGCGGTTATGCACAGTGTATACGCCAAGCCTGTGCCTTATTTTGACTATTGCTCTTCCGTGAGCCGATTTTCTGCCGGTGTGCGGCAGTCAGCGCGTTGGCACGCAGGGGATCTTTCCTCATTGATGCTGCTGATGGGAGAAAAAAGCAACGGCAGCGCGAATCGTTATCGTTGCTTGAAAATGAAGCGTATGTTCACCATGTTACAGTGGCCTCTGGGACCGGTTTTCACGATCGCCGTATTGTGTGTACTGTTCGCATTGCAATGCTGGCCGGGCGTTATAGCTATGTTGATCCTTATAGGCAGCTATGTATTCCTATTGCACTCCCCGGTAATTCAATATTTTTTCCCCCGCAGAGGGGGGCTGCTCTCACTTTATGGCGCGCTTTTAGTAAAGAGCGCTGCGAATTGCCTTGGGGCGCTTTATAGTTATTTTCTTAGGTTGAATCCGAAAGTGGATTTATGGTTTAAAACCCCTCGTTAAACATATGACTGTGTGAATTTCTACTTTTTAATAGATCTGTTTTCGGAATTGTGACGGTGCGGATATGGAATGTAAGAAAGACGGTTCTGGTGATGTGACCTTGATGGCGATATTTCTATTTGTTTTCAAAAAATGGGCAGAGCACCCTTTGCGAATGATGCTTGTTGTCATTCTGGCTTTGTCCTCTGCACTGAGTGATATATTAGTTCCGGTATTTGCCGCCGATTTTGTCAATGTTCTGACGCAGGGAGGGAGCCCATTCCTGTCTTTTTTTATGATGATGGGGTTGGGAGCCGCCGGTGCTCTGCTTCGTCAATGCCTGAACTTAAATATTGCTTCATTGACGTTGACGATGATGAGTCTGGCCGGTGCTCGTGCTTTTAAACAAATACAATCCTTGACGGCAGATTGGCACGCCAATGGGTTTGCCGGCTCGACCGTGCGGCAAATTACCCGCGGGATGTGGGCTTTGGTCGCGTTTAATGAAACTCTGTTGGCAGGTCTGTTGCCTATCGGGGCCATGCTGATCGGTAGCACGGTATCCGTGTGGTTGCACTGGCCAATGGCCGGCGGCGTTTTCGGTATTGGGGGGATATTGTTCAGTATCGTGGCCGTGCTGTTGACCGTTCTGTATGTTGCGCCAGCAGCCCGCACTGGCAATGCATGGGATAGCCGCATTGGTGGAGCTTTAGCCGACGCACTCACCTGCAATTCGGTCGTAAAAGCTTTCGGCGCGGAAGTTCGGGAAGAAGAGCGGCTGGCTAGGATCCTGGCCGCCTGGCGTCGTCATACCTCATGGGCCTGGATGCGCAGCAACGTTAATGGCGGCGTGCAGGAAATAATGCTGGTTGCACTGCAAACTCTGGTATTGGGGGTGCTGCTGTTGCTCTGGCGGCGTGGAGTAATCAACGTCGGTGATATCACGTTTATGTTAACGACGTTATTTATGCTGCAGGGTTATCTGCGCCGCATCGGAAGCAATTTCCGCCACCTCCAGCGAGCGATGAATGAATTGGAAGCGATGGTAGCGTTTAAACGCCTTCCCGCCGAAGGGCGCGCGGATGATAAGGGGAATGCGGTGACGATCAGCCGCGGCGAAATCTGTTTTTCTGATGTCGACTTCAGCTACAGCGGCTCTGGCGTTCCACAGCTTTATCAGAAGATGAATGTCAGGATCAAAGCCGGGGAACGGGTTGGGTTGGTGGGCTATTCCGGTTCGGGAAAATCAACGTTCGTCAGGCTGATTCAGCGTCTTTATGACGTTCAAGGTGGAAAGATCACCATTGATGGGCAAGATATCACTCGAATGCAGCTTGCCTCCCTGCGCCGCCAAATCGCGACGGTTCCACAAGAACCCTTGTTGTTCCATCGTTCTCTGTCCGAAAACATCGCTTACGCCAAACCTGATGCAACGCAGGACGAGATTGAGCGGGCAGCGAAATTGGCTGGGATCCACACGCTGATTAGCCGATTGCCGGAAGGATACGACACGCTGGTGGGCGAGCGGGGAGTCAAGCTGTCAGGAGGGGAGCGTCAACGCGTGGCGATCGCGCGCGCTTTTTTAGTGGATATGCCGATATTGATCCTCGATGAGGCGACTTCCAGTCTGGACAATGAAAGCGAGGCGCACATTCAACGCTCGATGAATGAGTTGATGAACAACCGAACGACATTGGTGATAGCGCATCGGCTGTCTACATTGCGTCGAATGGATAGGATCCTCGTTTTTAGCCATGGGCGCATTGTAGAACAAGGCTCACATGATGATCTTATTGCAATTGAGCGTGGCGTATATAGAAAGCTATTTGAGCGACAACAGATGACGGAGAAAAATACGCATTCCCCAAGTTAACCCCATGCTGGCGAATAACGTCAATTTCCCCGGTTGCAGTTTCAATCAATAATAGGCATTTTTATGAGAGTAGTAACCACATGCAGTGAAATAGAAAACGGATTGACGGTGACTCAGTTCGAATATCAGCAGTTAAAACGCTTGGCGCTGGCGATAATGGATAAGGTTTCAACCTCATGGCCGGTCGTTTTTATCGGCGTGGGACGTTCTCCGACGCCATTGATGGCATTTCTCGAGTGTTATTTAGGAAAAGCGTATGTAATTAACTTGCCGCTGAGTGGCTTTCGTCATAATTACCTCAAGGAGAATGTTTCTCTGTTAAGAGAACCGTTGAACGATGATCAGAACAAAGCACTACTGCTTCACTTTCAACGCTTTATTCCAATTGAAAAGGTGCGCAATAGCCACTTGGTTGTGATCGACTTTATCGACTCTGGGGCTTCTTTAGTGGCTGCCACCCATTATATTCGGCATTATCTTCGCCGATGCGACGATACCGATAACATTAGCGCTGTATCGCTGCGCGCAGTGGCGCTGCCTGAATGTTTTCGTTCTGCCATGCAGACGGTGGAACTGGATTATGCAGATTTCCCTATTCACGCTGAGACTGAAGCATGCTCCGAACAACATTTTAAGTTAGGCCGCGGCAATTATTATGACGCTATCTCACCGGTAAAAGGGGCATTTAAGATATCAGAAGGGCACCTCACGGAGATGTTGGTCGAGAATAATACGGCATATCGGGACTATATGCGGCAACTTGCCGAGCATATGTTCCGGGATGGTGATATCGAGGATCCGATTCGAGGGCCTGTGCAAACCGTGATGGACGGTATGCGAAGCGTTAATAAGAATTGCCATTCCCGGGGGGATGCTAGGGCATTGCATCGTCAATACAACACTTTCCCCTCGCATGTGAGCTGCCAGTTAAAGGAAAGCACAGTCAACTATTCTTACGTGACCGGTGAGACGTTGGAGAGCGTAGTGTTGCGAAAGGATGAACGCGCACCATTATTGCTGACACAACTCGCCAGAACACTTGGGCAGCTGCATTGGAATCATGAACTGATAATTAAAAATTATGAGAGAATCTGTTCGGAGAGAGTAAAGGAAAACACTTTCCATATCAATGATATCACATATGGTTATTTTTCCCAGATTCATGGCGATGCGCACTTGAGAAATATGCTGGTGACGCCGGAGTATAAATTAGTCTTTATCGACAGGATGCGGCAGTGTGGTGATATCTTGTACGATTTTCCCTTTATTCTCTCATTGCTTTGTTTGGAGTTGAGGCGGCGGGATGGCTATTTTTATTCATTGGTGAGCGTGTTCTTTCAATGTTATGAGAACTATGTTGATGATAAGGTTAATTTCTATCGTGCGTTTATGGTTAACTTTATAAATTACGCCAAAATAGCGCATGAAACTTATAATAACGCCGTGCCTCCTTTTAAAGAATGGAAATCGGCGCAGGAGTTGGTGGAGGCGACAAAAGACTATGGTGATTTCAAGACATTTTTAATCTCATACTTCGGTCATGACAAAACGTGATGGCGAAGGGCCTGCCCTGTTATCTGGTTTTATTGTTATTTCATGTTTGATAAGGTTATTTTTATGATGCGTAAGTGCTTCAGTACTGCAGTTTGTTGTTTTATTTTTCTGGGGGGCGCGCAGGCGTCCGAAATGACGAAAGACGGCGAGCCGTTTTCTTTTCTGACCCGCGGCCAATTGCCGGACAGCCTGTCGATTCTTCCTTCTCCCCCGCGCAATGACAGCGTGGCCTTTCTTTTGGATAAAGCCGCATACGAACAAGGCCGCAGCCAGGCGGGGAGTGACAGATGGTTGCAGGCTATTAATGATGCGAATTTATCTGACGAAAATATTGGAAAGCCGTTTTCTCAGGCGCTGGGCGTTGATATTTCTGAAGACAAAACACCGGCCACCTATACGCTGTTAAAAAAAATTCGTACCGATGCTGGGCGATTTGCAACGGCTTCGGCAAAGCGATATTACATGCGGCCAAGACCGTTCATGTTTTTTAATACGCATACCTGCACGCCCCAGGATGAGGGGAAGTTGCGCATGAACGGTTCTTATCCATCCGGGCACACGACGTTGGGGTGGACCATGGCGCTGGCGCTGGCGGAAATCAGGCCGGAACGGCAGAATAAATTATTACAGCGTGGCTATGAGTACGGCCAAAGCCGAGTAATATGCGGAGCGCATTGGCAGAGTGACGTCGATGCCGGGCGTATTTTGGGCGCAGCGGTTTTTGCCCGCCTGCATGCTGATGAGCAGTTTGTTGCGGCGCTGAATAAAGCGAAAAAAGAAATCCACAATCAGGCTGGGCATCTGCAGGGGACGGAATAATCCCCCTGACTGGCTACATAACCCTTGATCGTTTGCTGCAGGCGTTATGTGGCCAGGTTTTTCCCTGCATGAACTACGGGTGAGTATGCCACGCCTCATACGTTGGCCCATCTGGCACGTCTTGCCGTGCTATTGAGCGATTATGGCGTCAGTGGACGGTGGACATGTATAAATGCACAATCCGTTTAGGTATTGTATGGGTTTGCCTTTTTCTTATCTAGTATCATTATCCCGTACGACTCTCCTGGCGTGTTGTTGTCAAATGAACCATGGGTTCTCGCGCCGATATTCGCACTCTCTGCATTGCGTTCAGAATTGTTCCGGCATTTCATAAGGATGGTATGCCGTAGTATTACAGGGATAAGAAAATGAGAATGCATTCGTCATTAGTTTTTAGGCTAACGATATTCTTATCGTTGAGCTTGATGCTAATATGGTTGGTTTCAGTCTTGACGACCGTGTTCTTTTCATTAAGCCACGCGGATAGGCATGTTATTGACGAACTTTCTCATTTGGCGTCACTGCGTGTTGAGCTAAGCAACCATCGCTTTGAAGGTGCGGAAAGAGACGCGCAAGATCTGGCAAGACGTTATGATAGTTTCTGCAAGAAACAGGAGCTGAATAATATATCGGGAAAAAGTGATAGTCGATACTTGCCGATAAATAGTAAGGCCTGCCATCTCAATCATGCGATTCATCGTGATAATTGGTTTATCCAGGCATACGGGTCTGCAGGTCAAACCTACTATTTGGACAGTTTTCTCCTCAAACCTTCTCAGGGGATTTCACTTTACCCGCCAGAGAAAATTACTGACGATTACTTTTCTCAACGTCGATTGGGGTTATCGCAGTTCCAAACGTATCCGCATCACGATAATATCTATTGGGGAAATCCGGAGTACCTTTCTGGCAGTGGCTGGAGCATTTCGGTAGCGGCGGGCGATAAAGCCGGCGGCCTGATAGGTTATGCCATCAGGTTGGATGACCTATTATCCTATGGGCATACGGTGACAGATTTTGACGTTAATATTTGGTTGGATCGCCACCAACAACCGTTACCTTTTTTTCGCGGAAAACTTCCGGCGGCGGAAGAGGAAATCATTTTCAACTCGTTGAAAAAAATAAAATTACGTGATGGTTGGCAGCGGATCCCGGGTTACAGGGTATTGCGCATTCAGCTCAAAGGCCCGGGCTGGCAGCAAGTGGTTCTTTACCCCGATCGTGGAATATTGGAAGAGGCGGCTGAACAGGCAAAAGCGCAGTTGCCTTTTGCCTTGGGCATTTTATTGTTGATAACTCTGGCACTTTTTTGGATGCTGCGCCGTTATTTGGCACAGCCACTGTGGCAATTCGTTGACGTTATTTGCCAAACCAGCGCCGAGAATTTTTATCCTCGTCTTCTCGAACACAGACGAGATGAACTGGGGCAAATCGCCATCGCTTATAATCGGCTGCTGGACAAGTTGAATCAGCAATACGCTACTCTGGAAAAAAAGGTGGTGGAAAGAACGCGTGCGCTGAAAGAGGCGAAACGTAAGGCTGAGTTGGCGAATAAAAGGAAAAGCCGTCATTTAACCGCAATCAGCCATGAGTTGCGTACACCGCTCAATGGAACTTTAGGGGCACTGGAGCTGCTGAGAACCGGTGATATGGATCAACAACAGCAGTGGCTTGCAGATACCGCACATCAGTGCACGCTGTCTTTAATTGAGATTATTAATCAGTTGCTCGATTTTTCTTGCATTGAAGCGGGGCAAATAGAACTGCAATCCGCCTCCTGCCAACTTCTACCGCTACTCGATCAGGCGATGATGACGATACAGGGGGCTGCTCAAAGCAAAGGGTTGGTGCTGTCAGTCCATTTGGCGGCCAACGTGCCGCACCATCTTTGTCTGGATGCGCTGAGGGTGCGGCAAATTCTGGTGAATTTGCTCGGTAACGCCTGCAAGTTCACCGACCAGGGCCATATTACCATGCAGGTAGAGCGCGTTGGCAAGACGCTGGTTTTCAACGTGGAAGATAGCGGCCGCGGAGTCTCTGAGGAACATCTAGCCTCCGTATTCATGCCTTTTTACCAGGCGCAGACGCATGCTCAGGGGACAGGATTAGGGCTTACGATCGCCGCCACGCTCGCCAAAATGATGGGAGGCCGGTTGGACTTCAGCAGCATTTTAGGCCGTGGCAGCCGGGTGGCGTTCCATATGCCGCTGGGGCAGTTCAGCGAGCCCGAGCCGCTGTGCGGCGTTGTTGGAGCTCCGGCGATGCTGCATCCCCAATTGCTGTCTTGGGGGATATCATGCCTGACGCAAGACCCTGCCGAAGGGGGGCTCAATACCGACCTGGCATTTTTGCCAGGGCGTCTGCATGAAGCGGTGAAATGCCTATTGGCCGACAGCGTTCTGCAAAGCCGGAACCAGCTCCCCCTTCAACCCTGGCGCTTGCGCGTGTTGTTGGTGGACGATACGGCCACTAACCGCGATATCATCAGCGTCATGCTTGCACGCTTGGGGCACGAGGTTCATCAAGCTGAAAACGCCAGGCAAGCGTTGCAATTAGGTCGTGAACATCGCTTTGACGTGGTGTTGATGGATCTGCAGATGCCGGACTGCGATGGACTGACGTTGGCACGGTCATGGCGGGATGATGCACAGGGGCAGGACGGCGGTTGCATGATTGTGGCTTTGTCGGCGCATACCGGCGCGGAGGAAAAAAGGCGCGCAATTCGGGCTGGTATGAACGACTACTTGGCAAAACCGGTCACGCTCAGCCAGCTTTCTCAACTGCTTGAACTGGTTGCCGAATATCAAATAAGTCGCGATATTAGTATTATAAATCAATTGGATACTGGCAAGCCCATTTTGGCGATGGACGACGGGCTGATAGGTGGCACCGTCACTTGCGAATTACGCAGACTTCTGGTGGAAGCCGAGCAAACCTGTGGCCGAAAGACGGATTTTGCGAAGACGGTGCACACGATCAAAGGGATATGCGGCCAAGCCGGGTTGTCGCAGGCTATGCCGTTGATCGTTGAATTAGAACGTCAAATTCTTGCGAAGGAGACGCCGCAGCAAGAACGATTGGTATCTCTGCTCCGATTGATTCGCACTCAACTCAACATTGATTGAAAACTCATAAAAATAGACGGGTACTGAGCCTATTATGAACGCTTATCGTGTGTTGATCGTTGACGATCATCAGTTGATTATTCATGGTGTGCGCACGCTGCTTTCGGCGTATCCGCGTTATCAGATAGTGGGGCATATCGAAAATGGCCTGTCGGTTTATGCGGCCTGCAATGAGTTTATGCCGGACATCGTGGTTCTGGATTTGGGGTTGCCGGGGCTGGGGGGACTGGAGGTCATCGAACAACTTTGCCAGCGCTGGCCAAAGTTGCGCATATTAGTGCTTACGGCAATGCAGGACGAAATAACGGCCAGCCGGGCGATACGCGCCGGGGCGATGGGATATGTGTTAAAGACCAGTTCTCAAATGGTTTTGCTGAGCGCGATTACCAACGTGGCAGCCCGCAAGTGTTATTTGGATCCTGATTTGGATCCCCGCGTCATTGCTCAATTAAGCAATGAGGAAGACAGCGGCGCTTTGCTTACGCGAAGAGAACGTCAGGTGTTGCAACTTATCAGCGAGGGTAATGCAAATCGCAACATTGCTGAATTGTTGAATATCAGCATTAAAACTGTCGAAACTCATCGTCTTAACACCATGCGTAAACTCAATGCACACAAGGTAACTGAATTGTTGCAGTCGGCCCGGCGATTGGGGCTGCTGAACGCTGTGTAGGGAAGGGGGAGAGGGGATGCATCTCCCTGGAAGATCGGAATGTCACCTGTCGCTGTCCGCGAGCGCTTTACTCTGCGCCGCGATCGCATTTCGCGCGAAAAACCAGTGACAGATCAACCGCAATCCCCCAATATGGATTTTCCATCAAGATGATTACGCGGGTGCCAGTCTATGCTGAAAGTGAATGAGTATTTTGCCGGAAAAGTGAAGTCTATCGGTTTTGACAGTAGCAGCATCGGTCTTACCAGCGTGGGCGTGATGGAAGAGGGGGAATACACCTTCTCCACCGCGCAGCCGGAAGAAATGACGGTGATCACCGGGGCGCTGAAAGTGCTGCTGCCGGGGGCGCCGGACTGGCAGGTGTTTACGCCGGGCGAGAAGTTCTTCGTGCCGGGGCACAGCGAGTTCAACCTGCAGGTGGCCGACGCGACCGCCTATCTGTGCCGCTACCTGAGCAAATAAATTTTGTTCGTTAGGGAAACGCAGGGCTCAGCGGATGTGAACTGACCCCCAGAAGTTGGACGATGTAAATTCAGGCGGCCTTCATGGCCTGGGTTCGATACTCTACCGGACTCAGGCCTTTTAGTTTCTCTCTGAGGCGGCGGTGGTTATAGTAATCAATGTAG